>NZ_JAERQZ010000002.1:300000-556868 GCF_016735515.1 Piscinibacter sp. HJYY11
ATGTGGATGGGGGACTGGTTTCGCCCGTGCCGGTGCGTTTCGTCAAGCAGATGGGGGCCGAGCTGGTGATCGCGGTCGACATCTCGGCCATTCCCGATGGTGCGCCCACGGGCGACCCGATGCGCATGCTGCTGCAGACCTTCGCCATCATGGGCAAGAGCATCAACACCTTTGAGCTGCGCGAAGCCGACATCGTGCTGCGGCCCAAGCTTGCGGGTGTGTCGAGCGCCGACTTCTCGAACCGCAAGCGGTCGATACAGGCCGGGCGCGATGCGATGACCGCCGCCTTGGTCGAGCTGAAAGCCAAGCTCCTCGTCAAGGCGCGCTGATATGTGGCAGCCCTTCGATGGCTGCTTTCACCTTCGTTCGGCCAAATAAAAAGCCCGGTGTTGCCACCGGGCTGAAGGTACCTTTGCGGGTACCGAGGAGACAACCTTTCAGGGAGACCACAAGCGTCGCTTGCGGTGCTCATCAGATGGCGGGTGTGCCAGGAAGTTCAATCCCCGTTCGCAAATTTATGTCGCGCGGCGCAGATCAAGCGGCGCGCTTGGCCTTGGTGGTCGCACCTTGCGTGGCCTTCACGGCGGTCGCGGTGATGGCCTGGAAGTTGGCTTCCGCCACGTCGGCAGCTTGCTTGGCAGCCTTGTGCACCGACTCATAGGCGTTGTTGGCAGCGGCCACGGCCGACTTGACCAGCGCCACGGCGTTCTCGGTGCCGGCGGGAGCGTTCTTCAGGTTGGTGTCGACCAGCGACAGGAACTTCTTCTGCGCTTCGGTGGCCTGGGCTTCGGCGACCTTGCTGATGTCAGCGCTGGTGGCCGAGGCGATGTCGTACACGTAGCGGCCATAGGCGGCAGCCTTCTCGGCGGCCGGCTGCAGCAGGCCGGCTTGCAGGGCCAGCAGCTCTTGCGCATCCTTCACGGACAGCACGGCCTTGGTGTTCTCGGTGGCTTCGCCCAGTGCGGTCTTGGCAACTTGCAGGTTCAACTCCACCAGCTTCTCGATGCCTTCGAACGCCTTGCCGGTCAGGCCGAAGAGGGTTTCGACGTTGGCCTTGTGAGCGGCGATGAGTTGTTCAGCGGTCAGCATGTTCATGATCTCCAATGGTTAGATTGAGGGGTCTGACACAGCAATGTTGCGCTGCACCATGACCAGAAGTATACGAACGCCGGCCGACTTTTCAAGCAGTTTTTGTTGCGATGCAACAAATTAGAGGAGCTTGCCTAAGTTGTTGAGGATGAAGGCTTTTTTCGCTGACCACGTGGGCCTCCAACTGCCGCCCGGGCATCGGTTTCCATTTCAGAAGTACGGGCTTCTGCGGGAACGTGTGGCGGTCGATCTTCCGTCCCTCGAGTTGCATGCGGCCGAAGCGGCGACCGAAGGCGAACTGGCCCTGGCGCACGAGCCGCACTACATCGCGGACGTGCTGCAAGGCCACCTGAGCGCGCAAGCACAGCGAGAGATCGGCTTTCCCTGGTCGCCGCGCATGGTGGAGCGGGCCTGCCGTTCGGTGGGCGCGACCATCGCTGCGGCACGTGTCGCGTTGCGCGAAGGCATCGGTGCCAACCTCGCCGGCGGCACCCACCACGCGAGCGCGGACAGCGGCGGCGGCTACTGTGTCTTCAACGACGTGGCCGTGGCCGCACGGTTGATGCAGGCCGAATGGCATCGCGCCTACCGGCGCTTGCTGCGTGTGGCCGTGATCGATCTCGACGTTCACCAGGGCAACGGCACGGCCTCGATCTTTCGCGATGACCCGACCGTGTTCACCTTGTCGATGCATGGGGCCAAGAACTTTCCGTTCCGCAAGCAGCCCGGAGACCTCGACGTCGACCTGCCCGATGGCTGCGGCGACGCCGACTATCTGGAAGCGCTGGACGCCGCGCTCGAGGAACTCTGGTCGCGTCATGGCGACCATCCGCCGGGCCTTGTCTTCTACCTGGCGGGCGCCGACCCGCACGAGGGCGATCGCCTCGGCCGCCTGAAGCTCAGCACCGAAGGCCTCGCCGAGCGCGACCGCCGTGTGTTCGATGCCCTGCTGCACCGGCACATCCCGGTGGCGCTGTCGATGGCGGGCGGCTACGGCCGCGACCTGGCCGACACGGTGCAGGTCCAGATCAACACGCTGCGCCTCGCCGAAGGACATTGGCAGCGATGGAACAATCCACGTCCATGAGCACCCCCCGCCCCCAGCCCGATGGCCGCGAGGCCTACCGTCACTTCGCGCCGATCGCCACCCGCTGGGAGGACAACGACGCCTACGGCCACCTCAACAACGTCGTCTACTACAGTCTCTTCGACACCGCGGTGAACCGCTACCTCATCGAGGCCGGTGCGCTCGACATCCACAAGGGCCGCACCATCGGCCTCGTGGTCGAGACGCACTGCAACTACTTCGCGTCGGTCGAGTTTCCGCAGATGGTGGAGGCCGGCATCCGCGTGGCGCACATGGGCGCGTCGAGCGTGCGCTACGAGATCGGCATCTTCGCGACCGGCGAGCCGCTGTGCGCCGCACGCGGCCATTTCGTCCATGTCTATGTGGACCGCGACACGCGCCGCCCCGTGCCACTGCCCGACACCCTTCAGAACGCGTTGCAGGAGCTCAAGGTTTGAATCCCTCGCCCGACCAGACTGCCGCGGTCGACGCCGCGATCACCACGCGCCGCTCGCTGCGCGCCTTCCTGCCGACGCCGGTGCCGCGCGAGACGCTTGTCGACATCCTGCAGATCGCAGCGCGCGCACCCTCCGGCACCAACACCCAGCCGTGGAAGGTCTACGTGCTGACCGGCGAATCGCTGCGTTCGCTGTCGCAGCAGGTGCGCTCGGCCTACGACGACCCCGCCGTCTCGGCCCAGCACCAAGAGGACTACGCCTACTACCCGCGCCAATGGCAGTCGCCGTACATCGACCGCCGCCGCAAGGTCGGCTGGGACCTGTACTCGCTGCTCGGCATCGCCAAGGGCGACAAGGAACGCATGCACGCGCAGCACGGCCGCAACTACGCCTTCTTCGATGCCCCGGTCGGCCTGATGTTCACCATCGACCGCATGATGGAGCAGGGCAGCTGGCTCGACTACGGCATGTTCCTGCAGAACATCATGGTCGCCGCCCGCGCACGGGGTCTCGACACCTGCCCGCAAGCCGCGTGGACGCAGTACCACCGCATCATCCTGCCGGCCATCGGCGCGTCGCCCGACGAGAAGCTCGTCTGCGGCATGTCGCTCGGCCATGCCGACCCCAACGCGATCGAGAACACGCTCCAGACAGAGCGTGAGCCCGTCGCCAACTTTGCGAGGTTCCTCGAATGAGTCGTCCTGCCGTCCTGGTCGCGCGCGCCATCCAGCCCGAGGTCATCGCGCGCCTGCGCGAGCACTTCGAGGTGGAGGTCAACAGCGCCGACGACATCTATTCCCGAGACGAACTGATCGCGCACCTGCAAGGCAAGCTCGGCGTGATGACCACCGGCAGCGAGCGCATCGACAAGGGCGTGCTCGCCGCTGCCCCGGGCCTGCGGGCGGTGTGCAACATCGCCGTCGGCTTCAACAACCTCGACGTGCCCGCCGCCACCGCGCGCGGCGTGCTCTGCACCAACACGCCCGACGTGCTGACCGAGACCACCGCCGACTTCGGCTTCGCGCTGATGATGGCCGCGGCACGACGCGTCGCGGAGTCCGAGCATTTCCTGCGCCGCGGCGAGTGGAAGAAGTGGTCGGTCGACATGTTCGTCGGCAGCGACATCCATGGCGCCACGCTCGGCATCCTCGGCATGGGCCGCATCGGCCAGGCCATCGCGCGGCGTGGCGCGCTCGGCTTCGGCATGAAGGTCCTCTACTGCAACCGCACCCGGCTTTCACCCGAGATCGAAGACGCCTGCAAGGCGAGCCTCGTGACGAAAGACGAACTGCTGCGACAGGCCGACCACCTGATGATCGTGGTGCCGTATTCGGCTTCGTCGCACCACGCCATCGGCGCGGCCGAGCTGGCGCTGATGAAACCCACCGCAACGCTCACCAACATCGCCCGAGGGGGCGTGGTCGACGATGCGGCGCTCGCCAAGGCGCTGGCGGCCAAGCAGATCGCCGCGGCCGGCCTGGATGTCTTCGAAGGCGAGCCCGCCGTCCACCCGGCGTTGCTGCAGGTGCCCAATGTCGTGCTCACGCCCCACATCGCCAGTGCCACCCGGGCCACGCGCCTCGCGATGGCCAACCTCGCCGCCGACAACCTGATTGCCGCGCTGGGCTTCGGCCCGAACGCCGGCCGCCCGCCCACGCCGCTCAACCCTGAAGTGCTGAAGCCCGCCTGAGACAATCACCCGATGCAAAACCCGTGGTGGATCGTGGCGGCGCTTCTCGCCGTCAATCTCATGTTGCTGCTCTGGCTGGCCTTTCGCCGGCCGCCGGTGGATGACAGCCTCAAGACCGACCTGCGCAACAGCACCGAGCGACTGGAGCGCGAGCTGCGCGACGAGCTGGGCCGCAGCGCGCAGGGCACACGCCAGGAGCTGGGCAGCACCCTCGCCAACTTCCAGCAGACGCTGACCGGCGCACAGGCCAGCGTGGCGCGGCTGCAGAACGAGCAGATCGACAGCTTTCGCGTGCAGCTGGCTGCCATGCAGCAGGCGGTGAGCGACACGCTGCAGGCCGCCGCCAGCTCTCAGGCTGCGCAGGCTCTGGCATCTCGCGAAGCGCAGGACGCGGGCCTCAAGCGCTTTGCCGACACGCTCAACGAGCAGCTGCGGGCCCTGTCCGACGCCAACGAGCGCCGCCTCGCCGAAGTGCGCAGCGTTGTCGAGCAGCGCCTCACCGTGCTGCAGCAGGGCAACGAGCAGAAGCTCGAGCAGATGCGCGCCACCGTCGACGAGAAGCTGCACGCCACGCTCGAGCAGCGCCTGGGCGAAAGCTTCAAGCAGGTGGCCGAGCGGCTGGAACAGGTGCACCGAGGGCTGGGCGAGATGCAGGGCCTGGCACGCGACGTCGGCTCGCTGAGCCGCGTGCTCAACAACGTGAAGACCCGTGGCACCTTCGGCGAGACGCAGCTCGCGGGCCTGCTGGAGCAGGTCTTCACGCCCGAGCAGTACGGCACCAACGTCGAGACCGTGCCCAACACCGGCGCGCGGGTCGAGTTCGCGATCCGCCTGCCGGGCCAGCGTGCCGATGGGGTGCCCCTCTGGCTGCCGATCGATTGCAAGTTCCCGCGTGAAGACTACGAGCGCCTGGTCGATGCGCAGCACAACGCCGACGCAGTTGCAGCCGAAGCTGCAGCCAAGGCCATCGAGCTGCGCCTGCGGGCGGAAGCGAAGACCATTCGCGACAAGTACGTCTCGCCGCCCCACACCACGGACTTCGGCATCCTCTTCGTGCCGACCGAAGGTCTCTACGCGGAGGCCCTGCGCCGGCCTGGACTGGTGGAGTCGCTGCAGCGCGAGCACCGCGTGATGCTCGCCGGCCCGACCACCTTGCTCGCCACCTTGAGCAGCCTGCAGATGGGCTTCCGCACGCTGGCGCTGGAGAAACGCTCGGTCGAAGTCTGGGAAGTGCTGGGCGCGGTGAAGACCGAGTTTGCGAAATTCGGCGATGTGCTTGCCAAGACCAAGAAGAAGCTCGACGAGGCCAGCAACAACATCCTGCAGGCCGAAGTGCGTGCACGTGCGATGTCGCGCGAGCTGCGCACGGTCGAGGCCCTGCCCGAAGCCCGTGCCAAGGTCGTGCTGCCCTTGCCGGCCGATGATGCGAGCCTCACCACCGGCGACCTGCTCGACCCCTGATGGCCTCTTTCTCCCGACCGCTTTTGGCCCTGATCGTGGGCCAGGTGTGCCTGCATTCCTGCATGTCGGGCATTCGCGTCGCGGGCCCGCTGCTTGCCTTGCGCAGCGGCCAGCCGGCCTGGGTGGTGGGCGTGCTGCTCGGGCTCTTTGCGGCGGCGCCGGTGCTGTCGTCGATGTATGCAGGGCGGCTCGCCGATCGCCATGGCTACCACCGGCCTGCACGGCTGGCGGTCGGGCTCACGGTGGCCGGCGGCGGGCTGGCGATCCTGTCGACGTGGTTCGCAGACGTGCAGCTGGTGTTGCTCGGCCTCGCGGCCTGCCTGTGCGGTGTCGGCACGAACCTCGGTCTGATTGCCAACCAGCGCACCGCCGGCAGGCTGGCCGATGGCGACCGGGCGGCGTTGACACGGGTCTTCAGCTGGCTGGGCCTCGCGCCGGCGGTGTCCAACGTGATCGGCCCCGTGATGGCGGGCGCCCTGATCGACCTCAGCGGCTTCCGCGGGGCCTTCATCGCGCTCACGCTGCTGCCGCTCGCGACCTTGTGGTCGTCGCGCCAGGTGCCGAAGGAAACGCCCGTGGTGCCCAAGTCAGCCCCGGGCAAACGTGCGACATGGGACCTCTTCGTCACGCCCGGCATGCCGCGCCTGCTGTTCATCAACTTCCTGATGTCGTCGAGCTGGGACCTGCACTCGTTCATCGTGCCGGTGATCGGGCATGAGCGAGGCTACAGCGCGTCGGCGATCGGGTTGATCCTCGGCGTGTTCGCGGCGGCGGTGGCCGGTGTGCGGGTGATCATCCCGTTCATGTCGCACCGGCTGCGCGAGCATCAGGTGCTCGCGTCGGCGATGGTGTTGACCGCACTCGTCCTGTGCATCTACCCCTGGGTCCACAGTGCGTGGCTGATGGGCTTGTGCGCGGCGGCGCTCGGCCTGGCGCTGGGGGCGGTCAACCCGATGGTGATGACGGCCTTGCACCACCTCACGCCGAGCGAGCGGCATGGCGAAGCCATTGCCTTGCGCTCGATGACGGTCAACGCCAGCAGCGCGCTGATGCCCTTGCTGTTTGGCGCGCTGGGCGCGGCGGTGGGGGCGTCGACGCTCTTCTGGGTGATGGGCGCGGCGGTGGGCGTGGGCAGCTGGCAGGCGCGGCTGATGGGCGGCCGCGCCTAGCGCCTCAGCGGCCGCCGTGCCTCAGAAGCGGATGGTGCCCGGGGCTGGGGCGGGGGCCGGTGCAGGCTCCGCAGCGGGCGCTGGTGCCGGGCGTGGCGCAGTGGGCGGCGCGACAGGTGCCTGGCGGGCTTCGGTCAGAGGCTCGGGCTTGCCCTGCGGGAAGTTGGCCGGAAGTTTCGAGTCTTTCGGGTAGCCGGCGGCGTCGATGTACGACGCCCACTGCTCACGTTGCCAGCCACGCACCACTTGCGCACCCACCGTGAGGACGGGCAGCGTGTTGCCACCAGTCAGCCGCTGGAGCGCCTGGCCGTCCTCCGGCGTGCTCACGAGTTTTTCGGACGCCGGGATGCCGCGCCCTCGCAGGAACTGGCGGCCCTCTTCGCAAGGCGGGCAGTCGGGTGCCACATAGATCACCACCGGGTAGCGCAGGGCCGCCTGGCGCACTTCATACGGCAGGCTCACGTCGTTGGCGGCACCGCCGCCGCGGGCGTTGACGGGTTGCACCTTGCGGTCGGTGCTGACGTCGGGCCGGTCGGTGTAGGTGACCTTGCCGTCGGGGCCGACGACCTTGTAGAGCGCATGGGCCGGCAGTGCGCCGAAGAGCGCAGCGGCCGCCGCCGAAGCGGCAAGGGTGTGGATCGCGCGGTGGCGTGGGCTCATGTCGTCATGTCTCCGGGGGTCGGCGGCTGCTCAAATTCTAGGCATCAGGCCATGCCTTGGTGGCGCAAAAGTGCGTCAATTCGTGGCTCGCGGCCGCGGAAGGCCTTGAAGCTTTCCATCGCCGGGCGGCTGCCACCGGCCTCGAGGATGGCCTCGCGGTAGCGGCGGCCGGTCTCGGGGTCGAGGGCGCTGGTTTCCTCGAAGGCGCTCCAGGCGTCGGCGCTCAGCACCTCGGCCCACTTGTAGCTGTAGTAGCCGGCCGAGTAGCCCCCGGCGAAGATGTGCGAGAACGAATGCTGGAATCGGTTGAAGGCAGGCGGCGCCATGACCGACACCTCGCGGCGCACCTCGTCGACGAGCTTCTGGATGTCGGCCTCGGCGCCGGGCTCGCTGTGCAGGCGCATGTCGAAGAGCGCGAACTCGATCTGCCGCAGCGTCTGCAGGCCACTCTGGAAATTCTTGGCGGCGAGCATCTTGTCGAAGAGCGCGCGCGGCAGCGGCTCGCCGGAGTCGACGTGGGCGGTCAGGTGCTTGAGAACGTCCCACTCCCAGCAGAAGTTCTCCATGAACTGGCTGGGCAGCTCGACGGCGTCCCACTCCACACCGGAAATGCCGGCCACGCCGATGTCGTTCACCTGCGTGAGCATGTGGTGCAGGCCGTGGCCGAACTCGTGGAAGAGCGTGGTGACCTCGTCGTGCGTCAGCAGCGCAGGCTTGCCGCCACTCGGAGGCGTGAAGTTGCACACGAGATGCGCCACCGGCGTTTGCGTGCGGCCTTCGGGCCGGGCCCAGCGGCCACGCACGTCGTCCATCCACGCGCCGGGGCGCTTGCCGGTGCGGGCGTAGGGGTCGAGGTAGAACTGGCCGACCAGTTGCGGGCTACCGGAGGGCCCCATCGTGGCCTGGCGTTCGATGCGGAAGAAGCGCACGTTCGGGTTCCACACCTCGGCTTCGTCGGGCCGGATGCTGACCTCGAACAGTGTCTCGATGATGCGGAAGAGGCCCGACAGCACCTTGGGCTCGGTGAAGTACTGCTTCACCTCCTGGTCGCTGAACGCGTAGCGCGCTTCCTTGAGCTTCTCGCTGGCGTAGGGCACGTCCCACGACTGCAGGTCGGCGAGGCCGAGCTCGGTGCGGGCGAACTCGCGCAGCTCGGCGAGGTCGCGCTCGGCGTAGGGGCGGGCACGTTTCGCCAGATCGCGCAGGAAGTCCAGCACCTGCTGCGGCGAGTCGGCCATCTTGGGCACGAGCGAGACTTCGGCGAAGTTCTGGTAGCCGAGCAGCTTCGCCTCTTCCTGGCGCAGCTCGAGCAGCTCTTTCATGATGGCGCTGTTGTCGTGCTCGGGCTTGCCGAGATCGCTGGCGCGGGTGGCGTAGGCGGTGTAAAGCTCCTGGCGCAGGGCACGGTCGTCGCCGTACTGCATCACGGGGAAGTAGCTCGGGAAGTGCAGCGTGAGCTTGTGGCCCGGCTTGCCTTCGGCCTCGGCGGCGGCGCGCGAGGCCTGCTTCACGTCGTCGGGCACACCGGCGAGGCGGCTTTCGTCGACGTAGAGCGCGTAGCTGTCGGTAGCGTCCATCACGTGCTCGGAGTAGGCCGTCGTGAGCGCTGCATGCCGCTCCTGGATCTGCGCGTAGCGCTCGCGGGCCGCGCCTTGCAGCTCCGCGCCCGACAGCACGAAATCGCGCATCGCGTTGGACAGTGCCTTCTTGCGCGCCGCGTTCAGCCTGGTCGCCGCCGGGCTCGTCGCAATCGCCTTGTACTTGGCGTAGAGCCGCTCGTCGGCGCCGAGCCGGGTGTGGAACTCGGTGATCTTCGGGATGTTCTCGTTGTAGACGGCGCGGAGCTCGGGGTTGTCGGCCACATGGTTCAAATGCGCCACGGCGCCCCACGCGCTGTGCAGGCGCTCGGTGGCCACGTCGAGCACGGCCGACATCGCGTCGTAGTCGGCCGGCACCTCGTCACTCGTGGCCCTTTCCAGGGCCGCGTCGGCGACCGCCAGCAATTCGGTGATGGCCGGGGTGACGTGCTCAGGCTTGATCTGTGCGAAGTGGGGCAGGCCGGTGGTGTCGAGGAGGGGGTTGCTCATGCTTCTCCGATTCAGTTGGCGGCGGCACGTTCCGCGGCTTCGATGGTGTTCACGAGGAGCATCGCACGGGTCATCGGGCCCACGCCACCCGGCACCGGGGTGATCCAGCCGGCGACCTTTGAGACGCCCTCGAAATCCACATCGCCACAGAGCTTGCCTTCGTCGTTGCGGTTCATGCCGACGTCGATGATGACGGCACCCGGCTTGACCATGTCGGCGGTGACGGTGTTGCGCCGGCCCACCGCCGCCACGATCACGTCGGCCTGGCGGGTGTGGGCGCCGAGGTCGGCGGTGGCACTGTGGCAGATGGTGACGGTGGCGTTGGCTTGCAAGAGCAGCTGGGCCATCGGCTTGCCCACCGTGTTGCTGCGGCCGATGACGACAGCGTGCTTGCCGCGCAGGTTGAGGCCGGTGGTTTCGATGAGCTTCATGCAGCCATAGGGCGTGCACGACTTGAAGCCGGGCAGGCCGCTCGCCAGTGCGCCGGCACTCTGGATGGAGAAGCCGTCGACGTCCTTGTGCGGGGCGATGGCGGCGATGACCTTCTGCGGGTCGATGTGCTTGGGCACGGGCATCTGCACCAGGATGCCGTGGATCTTGGGGTCGGCATTGAGCTCGGCGATGCGCTTCAAGAGCGCGGCTTCGCTCATGTCGGCGGGGTAGCGGTCGAGCAGGGAGTAGACGCCGCTGCCTTCGCAGTCCTTGACCTTGTGGCTCACGTAGACCTGGCTGGCCGGGTCGTCACCGACCAGCACCACGGCGAGGCCGGGCTGGTGGCCGCGGGCGGTCAGCGCTGCGGCGCGCTCGGCCACTTCGCCACGGATCTTCTTGGCGAGAGCGTTGCCGTCGATGAGTTGTGCAGTCATGGGTGGTCCTCGATCTGGTAGTTGAAACTAAAAAGGGCCGCTGTGGAGCGGCCCTTTGAGATGTGTTGTGGCTTATGCCTTGGTCTGCTGGGCGCCCAGCGCGATCTTGAGGAGATCGGCCACGGTGTTGGCGTTGAGCTTTTCCATGATGTTGGCGCGGTGCGCCTCCACCGTCTTGATGCTGATGCCCAGGTCGTCGGCGATCTGCTTGTTCAGGCGGCCGGCAACGATGCGCTCGAGCACCTGCGATTCACGCGTGGTCAGGCGCGAGAGCAGGGCGTCGCGACTGGCGGCTTCCTGGTGGTGCGAGAAGGCGCTGCGGGCCTGGTCGAGCATGCGCTCCACGAGGTTGAGCAGCTCTTCTTCCTTGAACGGCTTCTCGATGAAGTCCATCGCGCCCTTCTTCATGGTGCTCACCGCCATGGGCACGTCGCCATGGCCGGTGATGAAGACGACCGGCAGCGGCGACTTGCGCTCGAGCAGGCGGTCTTGCAGCTCCAGGCCGCTCATGCCGTCCATGCGGATGTCGGCGATCAGGCAGGCGACTTCGCGCGGGTCGAAGCGGGAGAGGAAGGATTCGGAAGAGTCGAAGCACTTGACCCGGTAGTCCTTGCCTTCGAGCAGCCATTGCAAGGAATCACGAACCGCCTCGTCGTCGTCGACCACGTAGACGGTGCCCTTCTTGGGAATCAGACTCATGTGTGCTGTCTCATGTCAGGGCCGCTTCGAGGCCCGTGGATTTGGCGGTTTCGACCGGCAGCGTAAAGGTAAAACGGCAGCCGACAGCGAGGTCGCCATTGTAGAGGTTCTGGGCCCGGATCCGGCCCCGGTGGCTCTCGATGATGGAGCGGCACAACGACAGGCCGATGCCCAGGCCTTCGACCTTGGTCGAGAAGAAGGCTTCGTAGAGCCGGTTGATGACTTCTTCCTTCAAGCCCGGGCCCGAATCGGTGACGCCGAACTCGATCACGCCGCCTTCTTCCGGCGTGTGCTTGGGCACCACGCGCAGCTCGATGTTGCGGCGGGCGGGTGGCAGCCCGGCCATGTCGATGGCTTCGGCGGCGTTCTTGAGCAGGTTGAGGATCACCTGCTCGATGAGGATCGGGTCGACCATCAGCGTCGGCAGGCGCTGGGCCACGTAGACGTGCAGCGAGACGTTGCGCCGGCGCAGCTCGATGCCGGCGAGGTCGACCGCGTCGTCGACGATGGTGCGGGCCTCGGCCGCCTGGCGCTGCGGTTCGCTGCGCTTCACGAAGGCGCGGATGCGGCGGATGATCTGCGCGGCGCGGTCGGCCTGCTTCGCGGTCTTTTCCAGCGCGGCGACGAGGTCGTCTTTTCCGATGGCGTCGCTCTTCACGCGCGAGACCATGCCGTTGCAGTAGTTGGTGATGGCGGTCAGCGGCTGGTTGAGCTCGTGGGCGACCGATGAGGCCATCTCGCCCATCGTCACCAGGCGGCTCGTGACCTGAGCTTTTTCGGCCTGCTGCTTGGCCTGCTCTTCGGCGTGGCGGCGGCTCGTCACGTCGGTCGCGATCAGCATCTGCGCGAGGCGGCCGTCGGTCCATTGCAGGTAGCGCGCGCGCACGTCGAACCACTTCTGCAGCGTCTCGACAAAGACTTCGCGCGTCTCGGAGCCGGCCTCGGTGAGCTCCTGCGTCGGCAGGCCGCCGAAGCTGTCGACCGAGTCACCCATGTCGGCAATCATCGGGAGACCCGGTTCGCCGCCGGCGAGCGTGCCGTGGCCTTGGGCATCGGCGCCGAACCAGAGGCGATACGAGCGGTTGGCGAAGAGCAACTCGCCCTGTTGCACCGAGAGCACCGACACGGCGGCGTCGAGCCCTTCCAGCACGGTGGTGAAGCGCTCGTGCGAGGCGGAGAGCTGGTCACGCACGCGCTTGGCCTCGGTGATGTTGGTCATCGAGGTCATCCAGCCGGTCTGCATGCCTTTCGGGTCGATCAGCGGCGAGACGTACATGCGCGCATCAAACAGCGTGCCGTCCTTGCGCATCGCCTTCACCTCGATGCCGCCAGCGGGGCTGCGGCCCTGCAGCTCCTGTTGCAGCAGGCGCATGTTTTCCTCGTAGCGATCGGGCGGCCAGTGCGGGAAGGGCGGCATGCGGCCGATCAGCTCATGCTCGCTGAAGCCCGTCATCGCGCAGAAGGCCGGGTTCACGTAGGTGATGCGTCCTTCCATGTCCATCGCGCGCATGCCGGTGAGCATGGAGTTTTCCATCGCGCGTCGGAAATTGGTTTCCGACACGAGCGTGGCTTGCATCTGCACGCGCCGGCGCATGTGGCGCCAGGTGCCGAGCAGCATCCACACGGTGAGCACCGACAGCGCCGAGACCATCCAGAAAAGCGTGTTGCTGATGAGGCCGATGGACGTGCGATAGCCCTGGCCGCGCAGCACGAGCCCGTTGCTCGCGGGTGCGAGCGGCACCTCGTGGACGATCGACGCCGGCCTGGCTTTCTCGCCCGGTGTCATCGGCAGCGTGCTTGCAACGACCTGGCCCTGAGCGTCCACCAGCGTCATCGTGTGGCGCTTCGAGACCTCGGCAGGGATGAAGTAGCGCACCAGCGAATCAATCGAGTACTCGGCGATCAGCGTGCCCGAGAAGGCGCTGCGGTCGAGCAGCGGCACATGCACCTGGAAGACGGCGTTGCCGTTCGCATCGGAGAAGGTGCGTGAATACACCGGCAGGCGCAGCTCGCGCGTGGCGCGGAAGGCCTGGTCGGGCTCGCTGTTGCGCGGGTCGGGCAGCGAGCGGCCGTTGTCCACGTAGGGCAGGCCGAGCTCGGAAAAGAGCGTGGTGGTCGAGTAGCTGGCCTTGCGCACGCGGGCCTGGTTGACCCAGATGAGGTTCGTGATCTCGGGCCGCTCGCGGGTGAAGCTGGCGGCCTGGCTCTGAAATTCCTCTTCGTCGATCTGGCGCGTGACGATCTCGCGCGCGATGCGCACCAGCTGCTCCTGGTTCTCGATCAGTCGCAGCCGCACCTGCTGCTGGGCGATCTCGGTGTCGCGCTTGACCGACTCCTGCTCGCGCTCGAACTCCTCGTTGCGCAGGTACCAGAAGGCCGAAATGATCGCTGCGAGGAACAGCAGCACCGAGACCAGCGGCCCGAGCGTCGCATAGCGGTCCTGCCGCGCGGGCGACTGGCGGCGCCACCACCTGCCGACCAGGCGGCCAGCCCTCGCGGTGACAGGGCGACGTGGCGGGGAGGCTGGTGCGGGAGTGGACATAGGCGGATTATCGAGGGCGGCCTGATCCGGCCCTGTGTCCCGCTTTTGGGTACGTAGAAGTTCGTATTATGAAATGACGTAGCGCTATTTGAAAAAATTTGGACTTGTGGGACACTTCGCGCCAACCCTGAATCCAACAAGGAGACAAGCATGTCTGCGATGCCAGAAGCCTTTCTGGGCGCGGCGGCCAACGATGCCGACGCACAGGAAACCCGCGAGTGGCTGGACGCTCTGTCCGCCGTCATCGAAGCAGAGGGTGGCGAACGCGCCCACTTCCTGCTCGAAGAGCTGATCAACCACGCGCGACAGGCCGGCATCGACCTGCCGTTCTCGGCTCGCACCGCCTACGTCAACACCATTCCGCCCGACCAGGAAGAGCGGATGGTCGGCAACATCGAGATCGAGGAGCGCCTGCGCGCCTACATGCGGTGGAACGCGATGGCGATGGTGGTCAAGGCCAACCGCCTGCACCCGCACGACGGTGGCGACCTCGGCGGCCATATCTCGTCGTTCGCCTCGCTGGCGACGATGTTCGGTGCTGGCTTCAACCACTTCTGGCACGCCGAGCACGAAGGCCATGGCGGCGACCTGCTCTACATCCAGGGCCACTCGTCGCCCGGCATCTACGCCCGCGCCTTCCTCGAAGGCCGCATCAGCGAAGAGCAGCTCTTCAACTTCCGCCAGGAAGTGGGCGGCAAGGGCATCTCGAGCTACCCGCACCCGAAGCTGATGCCCGAGTTCTGGCAGTTCCCGACCGTCAGCATGGGCCTGGGCCCGCTGATGGCGATCTACCAGGCGCGCTTCCTCAAGTACCTGCATGCCCGTGGCATCGCCAACACCGAGAACCGCAAGGTCTGGGTCTTCTGCGGCGACGGCGAGATGGACGAGCCCGAGTCGCTCGGCGCGATCGGCCTCGCAGCACGCGAGAAGCTCGACAACCTGATCTTCGTCGTCAACTGCAACCTGCAGCGCCTCGACGGCCCGGTGCGCGGCAACGGCAAGATCATCCAGGAGCTCGAAGGCGAATTCCGCGGCTCCGGCTGGAACGTCATCAAGCTCATCTGGGGCAGCTACTGGGACCCGCTGCTCGCCCGCGACAAGGAAGAGATCCTGCGCAAGGTGATGATGGACACGGTCGACGGCGACTACCAGGCCATGAAGGCCAACGACGGTGCCTTCGTCCGCAAGCACTTCTTTGGCCAGCACCCCAAGCTGCTGGAGATGGTCTCCAAGATGAGCGACGAGGACATCTGGCGCCTGCAACGCGGCGGCCACGACCCGCAGAAGGTCTACGCGGCCTATCACCGCGCGGTCAACACCAAGGGCCAGCCGACCGTGCTGCTCGTGAAGACCGTCAAGGGCTTCGGCATGGGCAAGAGCGGTGAAGGCAAGAACACCGCGCACCAGACCAAAAAGCTCACCGACGACGACATCAAGGGCTTCCGCGACCGCTTCAACATCCCCGTCAGCGACGAGCAGATCGAGAAGGGCATCCCGTTCTACAAGCCGGCCGAAGACTCGGTCGAGATGCGCTACCTGCACGAGCGCCGCAAGGCGCTGGGCGGCTACCTGCCCAAGCGTCGCCCGAAGGCCGACGAGTCGCTCAAGGTGCCGGATCTCGAAACCTTCAAGGCCGTGCTCGAGCCCACCGCCGAAGGCCGTGAGATCAGCACGACGCAGGCCTACGTGCGCTTTCTCACGCAGCTGCTGCGCGACAAGGAGCTCGGCCCACGCGCCGTGCCCATCCTCGTCGACGAGGCCCGCACCTTCGGCATGGAAGGCCTCTTCCGCCAGATCGGCATCTACAACCCCGATGGCCAGAAGTACACGCCGGTCGACAAGGACCAGGTCATGTACTACCGCGAAGACCAGGCCGGCCAGATCCTGCAGGAAGGCATCAACGAAGCCGGCGGCATGAGCAGCTGGATCGCCGCCGCCACCTCGTACTCGACGAACAACCGCATCATGGTGCCGTTCTACGTGTACTACTCGATGTTCGGCTTCCAGCGCATCGGCGACCTGGCCTGGGCGGCGGGCGACATGCAGGCCCGGGGCTTCCTGCTCGGCGGCACCTCGGGCCGCACCACGCTGAATGGCGAAGGCCTGCAGCACGAAGACGGCCACAGCCACATCCTGGCGGGCACGATTCCCAACTGCATCAGCTACGACCCGACCTTCGCGCATGAAGTGGGCGTGATCCTGCACCATGGCCTGAAGCGCATGGTGGAGAAGCAGGACAACGTCTTCTACTACCTCACGCTGCTCAACGAGAACTACGCGATGCCGGGCCTCAAGGCCGGCACCGAGGAAGAGATCATCAAGGGCATGTACCTGCTGGAAGAGGGCGCGAAGAAGACCCCCCGCGTCAACCTTCTCGGCAGCGGCTCGATCCTGCGCGAGTCGATGGCGGCCAAGCAGTTGTTGAAAGACGACTGGGGCATCTCGGCCAACGTGTGGAGCTGCCCGAGCTTCAACGAACTCGCCCGCGACGGCCAGGACGTTGAGCGCTGGAACCTGCTGCACCCGACGGAGAAGCCGCGCGTCGCCTTCGTCACGCAGCAACTCGAGAAGCACAACGGCCCGGTGATCGCCTCCACCGACTACATGAAGAACTACGCGGAGCAGATCCGCGCCTTCATCCCGAAGGGCCGCGCCTACAAGGTGCTGGGCACCGACGGGTTCGGCCGCAGCGATTTCCGCTATCGCCTGCGCGAGCACTTCGAGATCAACCGCCATTACATCGTGGTGGCTGCGCTCAAGGCCCTGGCCGAAGAGGGGACCGTGCCCGCGGCTAAAGTCGCCGAGGCCATCCAGAAGTACGGCATCAACGCCGACAAGATCAACCCGCTGTACGCCTGATCAGGCTTCGGAGACACAACAACATGGCGCTGGTGGAAGTGAAAGTCCCCGACATCGGGGACTTCAAGGACGTCGAGATCATCGAAGTGCTGGTCAAGCCCGGTGACACGATCAAGGCCGAGCAATCGCTCGTCACCGTCGAGAGCGACAAGGCCTCGATGGAGATCCCGGCGTCGCACGCCGGCGTGGTGAAGGAGCTGAAGGTCAAGCTCGGCGACAAGATCAGCGAAGGCTCGCTGCTCCTGTTGGTCGAAGCGGCCGGCGGTGCCGCCGCAGCGGCGCCTGCACCGCAGTCAGAGCAAGACACCTCGAGCCAGAAGGTCGCCCCGGTCGAGCTGGCGGTCGCGCCGGCACCGGCGCCCGTGCAGGCGCCGCCTCCGGCGGCCGCCGAGCGCACGGTGCCCACCGCCGCATTGCCGGCCCACGAGCCGACCGCCGCCCGCGATCACCTGCCGCATGCATCGCCCACCATCCGCAAGCTGGCGCGCGAGCTGGGTGTGCCGCTGGAAGAAGTGAAGGGCACGGGCCCCAAGGGCCGCATCACGCATGACGACGTGCATGGCTTCGTCAAGGGTGTGATGGCGGGCGAGGTTCAGACCAAGGCGCAATCGGCCAAGCAGGGTGGTGCTGCAGCAAGCGGTGGCGGCAACTTCCCAGGCCTGCCGGCCTGGCCGACGGTCGACTTCGCCAAGTTCGGCCCCATCGAGCGCAAGGACCTCAGCCGCATCAAGAAGATCAGCGGCGCGGCCTTGCACCGCAACTGGGTGATGATCCCGCACGTCACCAACCACGACAACGCCGACATCACCGAGCTCGAAGCCTTCCGCGTCCAGACCAACAAGGAAAACGAGAAGAGCGGCATCAAGGTCACGATGCTCGCCTTCGTGATCAAAGCCGTGGTGGCGGCACTCCGGAAATTCCCCGAGTTCAACGCCTCGCTCGACGGCGACCAGCTCGTGCTGAAGCAGTACTTCCACATCGGCTTCGCGGCCGACACGCCGAATGGCCTGGTCGTGCCCGTGCTGAAGGATGCCGACAAGAAAGGCATCCTGCAGATCAGCAAGGAGATGAGCGAACTGGCGGCCAAGGCACGCGACGGCAAGCTGGGGCCTGCCGACATGAGCGGCGGCTGCTTCTCGATCAGCTCGCTGGGCGGCATCGGTGGGCGCTACTTCTCGCCGATCATCAATGCACCCGAGGTGTCGATCCTCGGCCTCTCGCGCGGCGTGATGGAGCCGGTGTGGGACGGCAAGGCCTTCCAGCCGCGCCTGATGCTGCCGCTGAGCCTGAGCTACGACCACCGCGTGATCGACGGCGCTGCCGCCGCACGCTTCAATGCGTACCTCGCTCAAGTTCTGGCCGACTTCAGGAGAGTCCTCCTGTGACGACCGTGGTCGTCGTCAGAAAGGCGGGACAGGTGGCGATCGCCGGTGACAGCCTCGTCACCTTCGGCGACACCCGCCTGCCGCATGGCTACGAAAGCAACGAAAAGCTCTTCAAGGTCGCGGACTCGTGGGTCGGCATGGCCGGTACCACCGCCCACTTCCCGGTGCTGCGCCGTGCGCTCAACTGGCTGCCGCCGGAAGAGCTGAAGCTGCATTCGCGCGACGAGGTGTTCGACACCTTCCTCAAGATCCACCCGAAGCTGAAGGAAGTCTTCTACCTGAACACCAAGGAAGAAGACGCCGACCCGTATGAGAGCTCGCAGCTCACCGCACTCATCGCGAATGCCAGCGGCATCTACGGCGTGTACTCGTACCGCGAGGTCTTCGAGTTCGACCGCTTCTGGGCCATCGGCTCGGGCCGCGCGTTTGCACTCGGTGCGATGTACACCGCCTTCGACCGCGCCAAGACCGCGCGCGAGCTCGCCGAGATCGGCGTGAAGGCGGGCTGTGAATTCGACAAGAACTCCGACGGCCCCGTGAAGGTGCAGACGATCAAGCTCAAAGGAAAAGAGTGACCATGGCCGCCATTGAAATCAAGGTACCCGACATCGGCGACTTCAAGGACGTCGCCATCATCGAAGTGCTGGTCAAGCCCGGCGACAAGGTCGCGAAAGACCAGTCGCTGGTCACGGTGGAAAGCGACAAGGCGTCGATGGAGATCCCGTCGTCGCACGCCGGTGTCGTGAAGGAACTGAAGGTCAAGCTGGGCGACAAGATCAGCGAAGGCTCGCTGTTGTTGACGCTGGACGCAGAAGGCGCCGCGGCGCCTGCGCCGGCACCCGCCGCAGCAGCACCGGCCAAAGCCGCCGCCCCTGCTGCGGCACCGGCCGTGCCCGCACCTCAGGCCGCCACGCACAGTGGCGGCTCCGACCTCGAGTGCGACGTGCTCGTGCTCGGTGCCGGCCCCGGCGGCTACAGCGCGGCCTTCCGTGCCGCCGACCTCGGCCTGAAGACGGTGCTCGTCGAACGCTTCCCCACGCTCGGCGGCGTGTGCCTGAACGTCGGCTGCATTCCTTCGAAGGCGCTGCTGCACGTGGCCGCGGTGATGGACGAGGTGAAGCACTTCGACGCGCTCGGCGTGAGCTTCGGTGAACCGAAGGTCGACCTCGCCAAGCTCAAGGCGCACAAGGACAAGGTGGTGGGCAAGCTCACCGGTGGCCTCACCGCGATGGCCAAGATGCGCAAGGTCACGGTGGTGCAGGGCACGGGCGAGTTCCTCGACCCGTACCACCTCGGCGTGACCAAGGCCGATGGTGGCAAGCAGGTCATCAAGTTCAGGAACGCGATCATCGCGGCCGGCTCCGAGGCGGTGAAGCTGCCCTTCCTGCCGAAGGACGACCCACGCATCGTCACCTCCACCGGCGCGCTCGAATTGCGCCAGGCCCCGAAGCGCATGCTCGTCATCGGCGGCGGCATCATCGGCCTGGAGATGGGCACGGTCTACAGCAGCACCGTGGGTGCGCGTCTCGACGTGGTGGAAATGCTCGATGGCCTGATGCAGGGCGCCGACCGCGACCTGGTCAAGGTGTGGCAGAAGATGAATGCGCCGCGCTTCGACAACATCATGCTCAAGACCAAGACGGGCGGGGCCGAGGCCACCAAGGACGGCATCCTCGTCAAGTTCGAAGGCGAAAACGCGCCCAAGGAACCGCAGCTCTATGACCTGGTCCTGCAGGCGGTGGGCCGTGTGCCCAACGGCAAGCGCATCGGTGCCGAGAAGGCCGGGGTCACGGTCAACGAGCGTGGCTTCATCCCGGTCGACATCCAGATGCGCACCAACGTGCCGCACATCTTCGCCATCGGCGACATCGTCGGCCAACCGATGCTCGCGCACAAGGCGGTGCACGAAGGGCACGTGGCCGCCGAGGTCGCGTCAGGCGACACGCATGCGGCCTTCGATGCGCGTGTGATCCCGAGCGTGGCCTACACCGACCCGGAAGTCGCCTGGGTTGGCCTCACCGAAGACGATGCCAAGGCACGCGGCATCAAGGTGAAGAAGGGCCACTTCCCGTGGACGGCTTCCGGCCGCGCGATCGCGAACACGCGCGACGAAGGCTTCACCAAGCTGCTCTTCGACCAGGAGACAGGCCGCATCGTCGGCGGCGCGATCGTGGGCACGCATGCGGGCGACATGATCGGCGAAGTGGCCGTGGCGATCGAGATGGGCGCCGACGCGATCGACATCGGCAAGACGATCCACCCGCACCCGACGCTGGGTGAAAGCCTCGGCATGGCCGCCGAGGCCGCCGAAGGTCACTGCACGGACCTGCCGCCGGTGAAACGTTGATCGGAAAGCAACCCTAGCGGTTGCTCTCCTTCACGATGAGCCACTGGCTGCCGATCTGCTGCCAGACCAGGCTCTTCTGCATCACGTCGCTGAAGCCATCGGAGCGGTAGCTCTGCTTGAACTGCGTCTCGACACGGTCGGGCGCCAGCTCGCGCGCGAGCACTTCTTCCAGCTTCACGTTGATGTCGCCTTTCTTGGCGACGAGCCGGCGGCGCTGTGCCTTCCAGCTGTCGGCATCGCCCCGCTCCGAGCGGAAGTCGGGCGCATAGAACGACAGGTAGCGGTCGACGTCCTTGGCTTCCCAGGCGGCGGCCCAGTCGTTGAGGCGCTTCACCGACAGCGCAGCAGGGCCGTTGGCCGAGGCGGCGGTGGGCTCGCTGGGCAGGGCCGGGGCCTTCGCCACGACCGGCTGCGTGCGTGGGGTGTTGCTGCTGGTGGTCGAGCCAGGTGTGGCGGGCACGCCCTGGTTCGGCAGCAAGGAGGTGGCGCGGCGGTTGAGTTCTTCCAGGTTCAGCGGCTGGATCTCGATGGCGTCAAGCGGGCAGCGGCCCGGGCCTTCGTCGCCGGCTGACCAGTTCTCGGTGCCCGCCGGTGCTTCGCGGTCGCTGCGCAGGCCCAGCTGCGTGTTGAGGCGGCTCAGCGCGGCTTGCACACGCGCATAGGCGATGCCGAGGTCGAACTCGGCGTTGGCATACGAGCGACGGGCGGTGTAGAGCTCGTTCTCTGAGTTCAGGAGGTCGAGCAGGCTGCGCTGGCCGATGTCGAACTGCTGGCGGTACGCATCGCGCGCCTTCTCGATCGCGAGGGTGTTGCGGTCGAGGTAGACGAGCTGGTCGGCCAGCTTCTTCGTGTCGTTGTAGGCGATGGCGAGCACCTGGCGTACGTCGCGGCAGGCCTTGTCGCGCTGGTCGGCCGCCTGGTTCACGAGGTTGGCCTGTTGCCGCACGCGGGCGCGGTCGCTGCCGCCGTTGAAGAGGTTCCAGTTCAGCACAATCTCGGCCGAGGTGTCGTTGCGCTGGTCGCGCACGCCGTCGAAGTTCTTGCCGGTGCCCGAGCGGAAGCGCGCTTCCACCCTGGGCTGGTAGGCCGACTCGCGTGCGCTCAGCAGCTCCTTGGTGGCGCGCAGGGTCTCGATCGACGCGCTCACGGCCGGGTTGCGGCGAGCCGCTTCGAGCGAGGCCTCGTTGGCCGAGGCGGGCACGCCATCTTTCAGCTGCACCGGCAGCGGCATGTCCTTCGGGGGCGCCACGCCCACCACGCGCTGGTAGCGCGCCGAGACGTCGTGCAGGTTCGCGAGCTCGGTGCTGAGGTTGGACTCGGCGAGCGCCAGGCGGGCGCCGGCCTGTTCGAGGTCGACCCCGCGGCCCACGCCGGCCTTGAAGCGCGACTGGATCTGGTTGAAGGCGCTCTTGTGCTGCACGTAGTTGTCTTCGGCCAGCTGCACGAGGCGGCGGTAGCGCAGCACGTCGTAGTAGGCACGGGCGGCTTCGAGCGCGGTCTGTTCGGTGGCGTCGAGCAGCTCGAAATAACGTGCGAGCTTCTCGTGGCCGAGGCGGCCCACTTCGTTCTGAGTGGCCAGGCCATCCCACAGCAGCTGCGTCAGCGTGAGCGAGGCGCCGCTGCGGCTGAGCGACTGCTCCTGGGGTGTGCGGTTCGTCACACGGTCGCGGTCGCGTCCGGCGGAGGCACTGAGGTCGAGTCGTGGGAAGTAGCCACCGCGGGCCACGTCGACGGCATCGGCCGCGGCGCGGTAGGCGTTGAAGCGCGCGGTGACCTCGGGGCTGGTGTTGATCGCCTGCTGTGCTGCGGCCTTCAGAGCCTCATTGCTCTGAGCACTGGCACTGGTGGTGAACACCAAGGCGAGGGCGAGAGTCAAGGCTCGGGTCTTGAAGTGCATCAGGCAGGTCTTTCGGGTACGTCGTTCTACGTAGTGAGGGGTTCCTTCGACGCGGGGCGAGTTTACTTGCCGCGTTGCGAGGGTCACGCCCCCCTGACCGCATGTTCCGGTGGGACTTTTTCACGACGCCGGATCGCACGGGCGTGTTCCGTGAAAAAGGCCCGCTCCGTTGAATAGCACCGGACGCGCTGTCTCCCGGGAGAGAGGGCCTCAACTCCCGGCGCGGGATGACGACAACAGGTCGTTGAACCGTGCTCCGCGCCCGTGCCGTCCTTCCGCCTCACTTCATCGCCCGAACGAGACCTGCAAGTGCGCTGCACGCCGCTGCGCTTGTGGGTGGCCGCGTGGCTGATCGTCGCCTTGCTGGTGCCCGGCCTGCCCACGCAGGCTTGGGATGCGGAGCGCATGATGGCCGCGGCCCGGCGCATGTCGCCGCGCGCGGTGGCAGGGGTGCAGGTGCTGCAGCCGCTGCTCATGCAATCGGTCGGGCAGGACGAGCTGGCGCAGCTGCAGACCGTCAACCAGTTCTTCAACCGCCGCATCCAGTTCCGAGAAGACACCGAAGCCTGGGGCCAGGTCGACTACTGGGCGAGTCCGCTCGAGAGCCTGGACAAGGGCCAGGGCGACTGCGAGGACTATGCGATCGCCAAGTACTTCAGCCTGCTCGCGGTGGGCATGCCGGTTGCCAAGTTGCGGCTGGTGTACGTGCGCGCCCAGATCGGCGGGCCGCAGGGCGTGACGCAGGCGCACATGGTGCTGGCCTACTATGCGGCACCCGGCGCCGAGCCGATGATCCTGGACAACCTCATCACCGAGGTGCGGCCCGCGTCGAGGCGGCCCGACCTGGTGCCGGTCTTCAGTTTCAACAGCGAAGGCTTGTGGCAAGGTGTGGGGCCGCAGGCCGCGGGCGACCCGTCGGCGCGCCTGTCGCGCTGGCGCGAGATTCTTGTGAAGGCGAGGGCGGAGGGGTTCCAATGACCCCGATGATTCGAATGACGAAGGGCCAACGAACGAGAAGGACAAAGGCATGTCGCTGATCCGGCAGATCTGGTTGTTGATGCTCGCGACGGTGCTGCTGGCCTATGCCGGCAGCGTGACGGTGTCGGTGGAATCGGCCCGGCACTACCTGCAGACGCAGCTGCGCCTGAAGAACGCCGACAACGCCACCTCGCTGGCGCTGGCGCTCTCGCAGCAGAAGGGCGACCGCGAGCTGATGAACCTCCTGATGTCGGCGCAGTACGACACCGGCTTCTACCGTCGCATCAAGTTCGTCGCCGCCGATGGCAGCGTGCCCTTCGTGCGCGAGGCGCAGGCCACCGGGCAATTGGCGCCGGCGTGGTTCGTGGCGCTCGCGCCCATCGAGTCGGAGCCGGGCATCGCGCAGGTGTCGGATGGCTGGCGTGCATTGGGCAAGGTCGAGGTCGTGAGCCATTCCTTCTTCGCGCACGACGAGCTGTGGGCCGGCACGCTGCGCACCGCCGCGGCGCTGGCGGTGGTGGGGCTGCTCGCGGGGGCCGTGGGCGGGCTGCTGGTGCGGCGCATCCGCAAGCCGCTCGACTCGACGGTGGAACAGGCGCATGCGCTGGTGGCGGGCGAGTTCCGCACCGTGCCCGAGCCCAAGGTGCCGGAGCTGCAGCGCCTCACGCGCGCAATGAACACGATGGTGAGCCGCCTGCGCGTCACCTTCCAGGCGCAGGCCGACCAGCTGGACACCTTGCACAAGCAGGCCAACCTCGACCGGCTCACCGGCCTGTCGAACCGCGCCCACTTCCTGGGCCAGCTCACCGCCGCACTGCAGCGCGAAGACGGCACGGCCGAAGGCGGCCTCGTGCTGCTGCGCGTGATCGACCTCGCCGGCATCAACCGCAGCCTCGGCCACGCCGGTGCCGACCGTGTCATCACGACCATCGCGCAAGCGCTCAAGCCCTATGCCGAGCGTGCGAAGGGCTGCTTCCTCGGCCGCCTGAACGGCTCGGACTTCGCGCTGTGCCTGCCGGTGCCTGGCGTGGCGCGCGAGACGGCGCAGGCCTTGTCGGATGCACTGTCGGTGCTGCTCACGAGCCTGGGCGGCGGCGCGGGCATCTGCCTGGGCGCCATCGAGCTGCGCCGCGACATGACGCCCGCGCAGGTGATGAGCGCGGCCGACGCGGCGCTTGCGCGCGCGGAAGCGCGAGGCCGCTTCGCGGTAGAGCTCAGCAACGAGCCGGAGCACAGCGTGGCGATGCTGGGCGAAGCCGCCTGGCGGCAACGCATCCGCGATGCGCTGGTGCAGGGGCGCGTGCACCTCGTCAACTACCCGGTGGTCAACTCGCGCGGCGAGCTGCTGCACATGGAATGCCCGCTGCGCCTGCAGCTCGAAGAGAACGGCGAGTTCGAGCCCGCCGCACGCTGGCTGCCGCTGGCCATGCGCAGCCGCCTCACGGTCGACGTGGACGAACGCGCGCTCGCGCTGGCCATCGCCGAATCGGGCGCCGATGGCCAGTCGCGTTGCGTGAACCTCTCACCGGCGTCGCTCGCCGACAGCAGCTTCTCGGCACGCCTGCGCGCGCTGCTGTGGGACTCGCCGCGCGTGGCGCGCCTCATCTGGCTCGAAGTGGCCGAATCGGCCGCCGTCGAGCATTTCGACCTGCTGCAGGAACTGAGCCGCCAACTGCGCCCGACCGGCGTGCGCCTCGGCCTCGAGCACGCGGGCGAGCGCCTGGGCCTCATCCCGCGCCTCTTCGAAGCCGGCCTCGACTACGTGAAGCTCGACGCCTCGATGATCACCGGCGTCGGCCAGGACGAGCACCGCGCCACCTTCGTGCGCGGCACAGTGACGCTGCTGCACGGCCTGTCGCTGCAGGTCTACGCCGAAGGCGTGGCGAGCGCCGACGACGCGAAGGTGCTGTGGGAATGCGGCATCGACGGCTGCACCGGCCCCTACATCTCCCAGCAAAACGCCCTCCCCGGTCGCTGAGCCCAAGCGAGCGCAGCGAAGCGCCCGATCAAGCCACGCCCAAGGCTCGGGTTTCCCGAGCCGATGGGTGGCGCCCCTCGGGGGCAGGAGCGCCAGCGACTGGGGGGCCCATCAGCTCCCGTCGACAAGCAACTTCGACTTGCTCAGCAGGTCCTGGATGATCTGCTGATCGGTCGTCAGCGCGCCGTTGCCCGTCAGGTCCACGCCCTGCAGCGTGATGGTCTGGTCGGTCTTGCTGGCGCTGAAGCCGGTCGAGAAGCCACCGCTGCTGCTGATCTGGATCACGGTGTTGCCACCGGTCACGCTGAAGTGCAGGTAGTTGCCGAGGTTGCCCGGGCCGCCCGACGCCGCCATCTCGCCCTGCAGCAGGTCGCGCAGGTCGAGCACGTCGCCACCGGCCGAGGGCAGGGCGGCGTTGAAGTCGGTGATCAGGTCGGCCGCCGGTGAGCCCGCGCCGCCCCGGTCGGCCAGCGACCAGCTGAACACGTCGGCCCCGAGGCCGCCGGTCATCGCGTCGTTGCCCGAGCCACCGGCCAGCGTGTCGGCGCCATCGCCACCCGAGAGGGTGTCGGTGCCGGCGCCGCCGCGCAGGATGTCGTCGCCGGTGCCACCGGTCAGGTTGTCATTGCCGAGGTCGCCCACCAGCAGGTCGTGGCCGGCACCCCCGTCGAGCGTGTCGTTGCCGGCACCCCCGTCGATGAGGTCGTTGGCGGCGTTGCCGGTCAAGGTGTTGTTGCCCGTGTCGCCGGCGATCGAGTTGGTGATCGCGCGCAGCGTCACTGTAGAGCTGCTGGTGTCGCCGTCGCTGTCGGTCAGCGTGTAGCCAATCGTCGTCGGGGCGATGGCCGCGGCCGTGCTGTTGGTGATGGTGTTGTACCTGATCGAGCCGATGCTGGCGTAGGCGTCGCTGTTGGCGGTGATCTCGATGCGGCCGATGTTGGAGTACTCGGCGGGAATCGCGAACGCCGCTTCCGAGTTGCTGTACACGCGGCCCAGCAGGTGGCCGTCGATGTGGTAGATCGCGTAGGTCAGCGCGACCGAGCCGCCGAGGTTGCTGTTGTCGTCATAGGGGTCGATGACCACGTTCTCCACGCCGTAGGCGGTGTTGAAGCGCACCACCAGCGTCTCGAGGTTGCCGACAGTCGAGTTCGTGTCGCTGGCGCCCGCGTCGGTGTTGACGCCGATGCCGCTACCGGTGCGGCGCACGCCGGCGTTCTCGAGCGTCGAGTTGCGCGCCACGCCGCTGAAGGTCAGGTCGCCGATCGTGAGCGTGGTGCCGGTGCTGGTGGAGCCCGTGAGTGCCACGGTCGTCGGCCCGGTCGACGGCGTGCCCGGCGTGTTGGCCGCCGACGGCGTGTACGTGTACGCGCCGTTGCTGCTGAAGCGCAGGCTGCTGCCGTCGCTCGCGTGCGTCCACACCAGCTGGCCGTTGTTCACCGTGTAGCTGCCGCCCGCGGCGGTGCCCGAGCCGTTTGCCACCAGATTGAAGGTCGCGCCCTGGAAGGTGACCGAGGTGACCCGCGCGTCGTCGACCGCGTTGTCGGCACCGGAGCCCTGCGCGCTGAAGTCGGTGCTGAGGCTGCCGACGGCGAGGCCGCCGTCGGTGTCCTTGCCGCTGATGACGTTGCCGGTGTAGCTCGTGTTGTTGGCGAAGAGCGTGTCGACGTCGGGGCGGGCCACCGGCTTGCCGTCGACCACGCTGAAGGCGAGGTTGGTGGCCGGCGTCACGTCGCCGTCGTTGTCGCGTGCGATGTAGCTGACGTTGAACGCATCGCCCTCGGAGGCCACGCCACCCGTGTAGTAGGTGTACTGGCCATTGGCGAAGTTGAAGGTCAGCGTGCCGTAGGTGAAGCCGCGGCTGGCGTTCAGCGTGAGCGTGTCGCCGGTCAGCGGCGAGCCGGCCGGGAAGCCGCCGGTCCAGCTGATCTGGTTGCTGCCGTTGAAGGTGAAGGTGACCGGCGTGTCGGGCGAGCCGTTGTTGTTGGTGTCGAGCTGCAGGGTGATCGACTGCACGTAGCCGTCGTCCGCACCGAGGGCGTTGCTCAGGCCATCGGCGCCGCTCACCACGCTGCCGCCGTTGGCCACCGGCACGGTCGTCAGGAGCGTGTTCGACAGCTCGTTGAGGTCGGGCACGATGATGGCCGGGTCGGTGACGCCGTTGCCGTCGCTGTCGACGTTGTGGATGCCGTTCAGCGGGCCGGTGTTGGAGATGCCGCTGCCGATGCCCACCGCGTACGACGAGATGTTGTTGTTGGCCGCGAAGGTGGCGAAGCCGGTCGACACCGCCGGGCTGGTGGTGTCGCCCTCGGTGGGCACGCCGTCCGACAGGAAGTACAGGATGTTCTCGCGGCTCTGGTCGACGGTGCCGAAGGCCGTCTGCGTCGCGTTCAGCGCTTCGGTGTAGTCGGTGCCGCCCGAGCCGTTGATCGCGTTGATGGCGGCGATCAGCTGCGTCTTGTCGGTATAGGCCACGTTGCCGTTGAGCACGCTCGCCGTCGAGGCGAAGGTGACCAGCTTGACCGAGACGTTCTGCGCCTGGTCGTAGTACTGGTTCACGAGCTCGATCAGCGCGGCCTTGGCCATCGCCAGGCGGGTGGTGATGTTCACCGTGCCGTCGGCATTGACCTGACGCACCTGGCCACCCGCGCCCTGGTCGGTCATGGAGCCCGAGACGTCGAGCACCAGCACCAGGTTGTACGACGGCAGCGCGTCTTCGGTCACGTTCACCGTGCGGTCGTAGGCCTGCGGGCGGTCGTCGACGATGTTGACCTGCACGTTGCCGCTGCCGGTGTTGGTGGCGTACGAGATCGCCTGGGTCAGCGTGTTGTTGCCACCGCCCGCGGCATGGGCCACGTTGTCGTTGAGCTGGTAGGTGTAGTCGCCAAGGCCGGTGCCCGAGACGTCGACCGTCAGCACGCCGGCGTTGACGCCGCCCACGACCTGCTGCACGCCGACGTAGCCGGCGCGTGCATCGAGGTCGCCCGCGCCGTTGTCGGTCACGCCGCCCACGCTGGTGATGGACGTGGCCCCCGGGTCGTTGCTCAGGAGGTTGCCGCTGATCGAGCGCACGCCGCCGCCGGAGCCGCCGACGAGAGCGCTCTCGTGCACGGTGATGAGGTCGTCACGCGTGGCGTAGGTGGTGATCGCGACGGTGGCGGTGCTGGTCTGGCCGTTGTCGTCGGTCAGGGTGTAGCTGAAGCTGCCGGCGCCGGCAACCGTCGGCGTGAAGGTGTAGGTGCCATCGCCGTTGTTGACCAGCGTGCCGCCCGACACCGCCGAGGTGCCGGTGATGGCGGCACGGTCGGGCAGCGAGTCGTTCGCCATCAGCTGCGCGGCGCTGATGATGATCGGGCTGCCGAGCAGGGTGGTGAAGCTGTCGTTCACGCCCAGCGGTGCGCCGTCGTTGACCGAGGCCACGTTGACGGTCACCGTGTTGGGCGCGGCGTCGAAGCCGCCGGACGCGTCGCGCACGCTGAAGTTGAACGAGGCGTAGTTGTTGCCGTTCTCTTCCGCGGCCGGGACGAAGGTGAGCTGGCCGCCGGTGATCTGCGCGGCGGTGATCACCTGGCCAGCGGTCACGAGCGCGGCGCCCAGGTAGAGCGAGCCGTTCACCGGCAAGGTGTCGATGCGCACCGCCGACGGGTTGACGTTGGTGCCGTCTTCCGCATCGTTCATCAGGAAGTTGGCCAGCGTGAAGACGTGCGCCGTGTCTTCGTTGGTGGTCAGCGTGACGTTGCGGCCGGCCGGCAGGTCGTTGACCGACACCACCTGCACGATGGTCTGCGCGGTGTTGCTGTTGTTGCCGCCATCGTTGACGACGACGTTGATCACGCGATCGGTGGTGCTCGGGTTCTCGCTGGTGTTGGCGAACGTGATCGCGCGGATGGCGGTCTGGTAGTTGGCGAGAGACGAGGTGCCGGTGAGCGTGATCACGTTGCCCACGACGTTGGCGGTGATGCCTGCGGGCAGGCTGCCGACCGCGAGCACGTCACCGGCCTGCGCGTTGGTCAGCGTGATGGTGGCGCTGGTCAGCGAGGTGCTGTCGACGTCGGTGATCGAGATGTCGGCGTCGGCGATCGACACCGCCGCGCCGTTCTCGGTGAAGGTGGTGGTGTAGCCGGTGCCGGCAGCGGTGGAGTTGTTGGCGTCGAGGTCGAGCACGGCCAGCGCGTCGTTGTCGACGATGCTGCCCACGCCGGTGCCGTCGAGGATGGTCGCGTTGGTCGGCGAGACGAGGTTGACGTTGAAGGTCTCCGTCGCCTCGGTCAGGGTGTCGTTGGCGATCGTGATGGTGATCGTCAGCGAGGTCACGCCGGGGTTGAAGGTGAGCGTGCCGGTGGCAGCAGTGAAGTCGCCGCCGGTCGCGGTGCCCGTGCTGGTGTTGTAGCCGACCGTGACTGTCTGGCCCGATGCCGCCGAGAGCGACACGGTGAAGGTCGCGGTGCCGGCGGCTTCGTTGACGGTGACATCGTTGACCGAGAGGGTCGGCGTCGCGTCGTCGTCGTTGATCGTGCCGGTGCCGGCGGTGCCGCCCACCGTGAGGGTGTAGGTCTCGTTCGGCTCGTCGAGCAGGTCCTGCGTGGTCGGCACGGCGACGGTGAAGCTCGTCACGCCAGCCGGCACGGTGATGATGCCGCCGGAGATGGTCACGCCATTGCTGAAGCTGGCGTTGGTGAGCGCGCTGCTGTAGTCGGCTGCCGAGGCGGTGCCGTTGGCGAGCGACAGCGAGTAGGTGGTGGCCACCGAGGAGGCATTGCTCAGCGTCACCGTGTGCAGCACGTTGCTGCCTTCGGTGGCGTTGGCAGCGCTGACCGACGCGATCGTGGGCGCGTTGTCGTCGTCGTTGATGGTGCCGACACCGGTGACGCCGCCGATGCTCAGGTTGTAGGTTTCGTCCGGCTCGTCGACCGTGTCCTGCGTCGCGGGGATGGTGACGGTGAAGGAGGTCACGCCCGCCGGCACGATGAGGTTGCCACCCGAGAGGGTGACGCCGTTGCTGAAGGTCGGCGTGCCGTAGTCCGTGCCGGCTGCCGTGCCGTTCGTCAGCGAGTAGGCGAAGCTGGTCGCGGTGCTGGAGGCATTGCTCAGCGTGACGGTGTGGACCAGGTTGGCGCCTTCCGAGGACGAGGCGGCCGTCACCGACGAGATGGTCGGTGCGGCATCGTCGTCGTTGATGGTGCCGGTGCCCGAAGTGCCGCCAACGGTCAGGGTGTAGGTTTCGTTCGGCTCGTCGATGGTGTCCTGCGTGGTGGGCACCGAGACGGTGAACGAGGTCACGCCCGCCGGCACGGTGATCGTGCCGCCCGAGATGGTGACGCCATTGCTGAAGCTGGCGTTGGTGAGCGCCGAGCTGTAGTCGGCACCCGTGGCCGTGCCGTCGGTGAACGACAGCGTGTAGGTCGTGGCGACCGAGGACGCATTGCTGAGCGTCACCGTGTGCAGCACGTTGCTGCCTTCGGTGGCGGAGGCGCTGCTCACCGACGCGACGGTCGGCGCGTTGTCGTCGTCGTTGATGGTGCCGAGGGCAGAGATACCACCGACACTGAGGCTGTAGGTTTCGTTCGGCTCGTCGATCGTGTCCTGCGTGGTGGGCACGGTGACGGTGAAGCTGGTGACACCGGCGGGCACGATCAGGTTGCCGCCGGAGAGCGTGACGCCGTTGCTGAAGGTCGCGTTGCCGTAGTCGACGCCACCGGTCGCGTTGCCGCCGCCGAGCGAGTAGGCGAAGCTGGTCGCGCTGCTCGAAGCGTTGCTGAGCGTGACGGTGTGGACGAGCGCGGTGCCTTCGGTCTGCATGACCGCCGTGACGGTCGCCACCGTGGGCGCGGCGTCGTCGTCGGTGATCGTGCCGGTGCCGGAGGCACCGCCCACGGTCAGCGTGAAGGTCTCGTCGGCTTCGTCGATGGTGTCGGCCGTGGTCGGCACGGTCACGGTGAACGAGGTGACGCCAGCCGGGACCGTGATGGTGCTGCCCGAGATCGTCACGCCGTTGCTGAAGCTGGCGTTGGTGAGCGTCGAGCTGTAGTCGGCGCCGGAGGCGGTGCCGTTGGTGAACGAGACCGTATAGGTCGTCGCGACCGACGACGGGTTGGTCAGGGTGACGGTGTGGACCGTGCTGCTCGCTTCGACCGCGCTCGCGTTCGACACCGAGGCGATGGTCGGTGCTGCATCGTCGTCGTTGATGGTGCCGATGGCCGAGGTGCCGCCCACGGTGAGCGAGTAGGTCTCGTTCGGCTCGTCGACGGTGTCCTGCGTGGTGGGCACCGAGACGGTGAACGAGGTCACGCCCGCCGGCACGGTGATCGTGCCGCCCGAGATGGTCACGCCGTTGCTGAAGTTGGCGTTGGTCAGGGCCGAGGTGTAGTCGGCGCCCGTGGCCGTGCCGTTGGCCAAAGACAGCGAATAGGTCGTGGCCACCGAGGACGCGTTGCTCAGCGTCACGGTGTGCAGCACGTTGCTGCCTTCGGTGGCGCTGGCGGCCGACACCGCCGAGATCGTCGGGGCGTTGTCGTCGTCGGTGATGGTGCCGACGGCCGAGATGCCGCCGACCGAGACGTTGTAGGTTTCGAGCGCGCCTTCGTCGATCGTGTCGAGCGTGGTCGGCACGGTGATGGAGAAGCTGGTGACGCCGGCCGGCACGAGGAGGTTGCCGCCTGAGAGCGTGACGCCGTTGCTGAAGGTGGCGTTGCTGTAGTCGACGCCACCGCCGGTGGCGCTGCCGCCGCCCAGCGTGTAGGCGAAGCTGGTGGCCGAGCTCGAAGCGTTCGACAGGGTGACGGTGTGGACCAGGCTGATGCCTTCGACTTCCGTCGCGGCGCTCACCGACGAGATGGTCGGCGCGTTGTCGTCGTCGTTGATCGTGCCGAGCGCGGCGACGCCGCCGACGCTGAGGCTGTAGGTCTCGTTCGGCTCGTCGATCGTGTCCTGCGTGCTGAGCACGGTCACGGTGAAGCTCGTGACACCGGCCGGCACGATGAGGTTGCCGCCCGAGAGCGTGACGCCGTTGCTGAAGGTCGCGCTGCCGTAGTCGACGCCGCCGCCGGTGGCGGTGCCGCCTCCCAGGGTGTAGGCGAAGCTGGTGGCCACGCTGGACGCGTTCGACAGGGTGACGGTGTGGACCAGGCCCGCGCCTTCGGTGGCCGAGGCCGGCGAGACCGAGGCGATGGTCGGTGCCGCGTCGTCGTCGGTGATGGTGCCGCTGGCGGCGACGCCGCCCACGTTGAGGTTGTAGCCCTCGTCGGCTTCGTCGATCGTGTCCTGCGTGCTGGGCACGGTGACGGTGAAACTCGTGACGCCGGCCGGCACGATGAGGTTGCCGCCCGAGAGCGTGACGCCGTTGCTGAAGGTCGCGCTGCCGTAGTCGACGCCGCCGCCGGTGGCGGTGCCGCCGCCCAGCGAGTAGGCGAAGCTCGTCGCCACGCTGGAGGCGTTGCTCAGCGTCACGGTGTGCACCAAGCTCACGCCTTCGACGGCCGTGGCGGGCGTGACCGACGCGATGGTCGGCGCGTTGTCGTTGTCGGTGATGGTGCCGACGCCGCTCACGCCGCCCACGGTCAGGTTGTAGCTTTCGGAAGTGCCTTCGTCGATCGTGTCCTGGATCGTGGGCACGGTCACGGTGAAGGAGGTCACGCCCGCCGGCACGGTGATCGTGCCGCCGGAGATCGTCACGCCGTTGCTGAAGGCAGCGTTGGTCAGCGCGCTGGTGTAGTCGACACCGCCGCCGGTGGCGGTGCCGCCGCCCAGGCTGAGGGTGTAGGTGGTCGCCGTGGCCGAGGGGTTGCTCAGCGTCACGGTGTGGACGATGTTGCTGCCTTCCGTGGCGTCGGCGGCCGACACGGTGGCGACAGTCGGGGCCGCGTCGTTGTCGGTGATGGTGGCCACGCCCTGGCCGTCGGCGATGGTCGCGTTGCTCGGCGTCGAGAGGTTGACGGTGAAGGTCTCGCTGCCTTCGAAGATGGTGTCTTCGGCGATCGAGACGGTGACGGTCTGCGAGGTGACGCCGGGGCCGAAGGTCAGCGAGCCGGTGGTCGCGGTGTAGTCGGCGGTGGTGGCGGAGCCGTTGGCCGTGCCGTAGCCGACCGTGACGGTCTGGCCGCTCGGGGCCGAGAGCGTGACGGTGAAGGTGGCAGTGCCGTCCGCTTCGTTCACGGTCACGTCGCCGATGCTCAGCGACGGCGCAGCGTCGTCGTCGGTGATGGTGCCGGTGCCCGTCACGCCGCCCACGTTCAGCGGCACGGTCTCGTCGGCTTCGTCGAGTGCGTCCTGCGTGGTCGGCACGGTGACGGTGAAGCTCGTCACGCCGGCCGGCACGGTGAGGCTGCCGCCCGAGAGCGTGACGCCATTGCTGAAGGTCGGGGTGCCGAAGTCGGCCGCGGCCGCCGTGCCGCCGCCCAGCGCGTAGGGGTAGCTCGTCGCGGTGCTCGAAGCGTTCGACAGGGTGACCGTGTAGACCAGGCTGTTGCCTTCGGCGGCGCTCGGGCTGGAGACGCCGGCGATCACCGGCGTGGCGTCGTTGTCGGTGATGGTGCCCTGGCCCTGGCCGTCGGCGAGGGTCGCGTTGCTCGGCGCCGAGAGGTTGACGAGGAAGTTCTCGCTGCCTTCGAAGATCGTGTCTTCGCCGATCGCGACGGTGATGGTCTGGGTGGTGACACCCGGGGTGAAGGTCAGCACCCCGCTGGCAGCTGTGTAGTCGGCCGTGGTCGCGGTGCCGTCGGCGGTGGCGTAGTTGACCGTGACGGTCTGGCCGCTCGGGGCCGAGAGCGTGACGGTGAAGGTGGCGGTGCCGGCCGCTTCGTTGACGATGATGTCGTTGACCGAGAGGGTCGGGGTGGCATCGTCGTCGGTGATCGTGCCGGTGCCCGAGGCGCCGCCCACGGTCAGCGTGTAGCTCTCGTCGGCTTCGTCCAGCGCGTCCTGCGTGGTGGGCACGCTCACGGTGAACGAGGTCACGCCCGCCGGCACGGTGATCGTGCCGCCGGAGATGGTCACGCCGTTGCTGAAGCTGGCGTTGGTGAGCGCCGAGCTGTAGTCGGCGCCCGTGGCCGTGCCGTTGGTGAACGACAGCGAGTAGGTCGTGGCGACCGACGAGGCGTTGCTCAGCGTCACCGTGTGCAGCACGTTGCTGCCTTCGGTGGCGTTGGCACTGCTCACCGACGAGATCGTCGGCGCGTTGTCGTCGTCGTTGATGGTGCCGAGGGCCGAGACGCCGCCGACGTTGAGGTTATAGGTCTCGTTCGGCTCGTAGATCGTGTCCTGCGTGGTGGGCACGGTGACGGTGAAGCTGGTGACGCCGGCCGGCACGATGAGGTTGCCGCCCAAGAGCGTGACGCCGTTGCTGAAGGTCGCGTTGCCGTAGTCGACGCCGCCACCCGTGGCGGTGCCGCCGCCCAGCGTGTAGGCGAAGCTCGTCGCCACGCTCGAAGCGTTCGACAGGGTGACGGTGTGGACCAGGCTCGTGCCTTCGGTGGCCGAAGCCCCCGTGACCGACGAGATCGTCGGTGCGTTGTCATCGTCGTTGATCGTGCCAACACCCGAGGTGCCGCCGACCGTCAAGGTGTAGGTCTCGTTCGGCTCGTCGATGGTGTCCTGCGTGGTGGGCACCGAGACGGTGAACGAGGTCACGCCCGCCGGCACGGTGATCGTGCCGCCGGAGATGGTGACGCCGTTGCTGAAGCTGGCGTTGGTGAGGGCCGAGGTGTAGTCGGCACCCGAGGCCGTGCCGTTGGCGAACGACAGCGAGTAGGTGGTCGCGACCGAGGAGGCGTTGCTCAACGTCACGGTGTGCAGCACGTTGCTGCCTTCGGTGGCGGAGGCCGCGCTGACCGACGCGACGATCGGCGCGTTGTCGTCGTCGTTGATCGTGCCGAGGGCAGAGACGCCACCGACGCTGAGGTTGTAGGTCTCGTTCGGCTCGTCGATCGTGTCCTGCGTGGTGGGCACGGTGACGGTGAAGCTGGTGACACCGGCGGGCACGATCAGGTTGCCGCCCGAGAGCGTGACGCCGTTGCTGAAGGTCGCGTTGCCGTAGTCGACGCCACCGGCGGCGGCGGTGCCGCCACCCAGCGTGTAGGCGAAGCTCGTCGCCACGCTGGACGCGTTCGACAGCGTGACGGTGTGGACGAGGGCGGTGCCTTCGTTCTGCGTGTCGGCCGTGACGGTCGCGACGGTGGGCGCGTTGTCGTCGTCGTTGATCGTGCCGGTGCCGGCGGCCGCGCCGATGGTGAGGGTGTAGGTCTCGTTGGCTTCGTCGATGGTGTCGGCCGTGGTCGGCACCGAGACGGTGAACGAGGTCACGCCCGCCGGCACGGTGATCGTGCCGCCGGAGATGGTCACGCCGTTGCTGAAGTTGGCGTTGGTGAGCGTCGAGGTGTAGTCGGCGCCCGAAGCGGTGCCGTTGGTGAACGACAGCGTGTAGGTGGTCGCGACCGACGAGGGGTTGGTCAGCGCCACGGTGTGGACGATGCTGCTCGCCTCGACCGCGCTCGCGCTCGACACCGACGAGATGGTCGGTGCGTTGTCGTCGTCGGTGATCGTGCCCAGCGCCGCGATGCCGCCAACGTTGAGGTCGTAGGTCTCGAAGTTGCCTTCGTCGATCGTGTCCTGGCTGGTCGGCACCGTGATCGTGAACGAGGTGACGCCGGCCGGCACGATGAGGTTGCCGCCCGAGAGGGTGACGCCGTTGCTGAAGGTCGGCGGTGCGGTGTAGTCGCTGCCGCTGGTGGCGGTGCCGCCGCCCAGCGTGTAGGCGTAGCTCGTGGCAACCGACGAGGCGTTCGTCAGCGTCACGGTGTGCACGAGGGCCGTGCCTTCGACCTGCGTCGCGGGCGAGACGCTGGCGACCGTGGGCGCGGCATCGTCGTCGCCGATGGTGCCGGTGGCGGCCACGCCGCCCACCGACAGGTTGTAGGTCTCGTCCGGCTCGTCGACCGTGTCCTGCGTGCTGGGCACGGTCACGGTGAAGCTGGTGACGCCGGCCGGCACGATGAGGTTGCCGCCCGAGAGGGTGACGCCGTTGCTGAAGGTCGGCGTGCCGTAGTCGGTGCCGCCGGTGGCGGTGCCACCGCCCAGCGTGTAGGCGAAGCTCGTGGCCGAGCTGGAGGCGTTGCTCAGGGTGACGGTGTGCACGAGGCCCGTGCCTTCGGCGGCGGAGGCCGGCGAGACCGAGGCGATGGTCGGGGCTGCGTCGTCGTCGAGCACGGTGCCCGTGGCGGCCACGCCGCCCACGTTGAGCGTGTAGGTCTCGTCGGCTTCGTCGATGGTGTCGCCGAGCGTGGGCACGCTCACGGTGAACGAGGTGACGCCCGCCGGCACGGTGATCAAGCCGCCGGAGATGGTCACGCCGTTGCTGAACGAGGCATTCGTCAGCGAGGCGGTGTAGTCGGTGCCGCCGACGGCCGTGCCATCGGTGAGCGAGAGCGAGTAGGTGGTCGGCGTGGTCGACGGGTTCGACAGCGTCACCGTGTGCACCACGCTCACCGTCTCGACGGCGCTCGCGGCCGACACGGTGGCGATGGTCGACACGTCGTTGTCGACGATGCCGGTGGACACCGACGAATTCGCGCCGCTCACCACCAGGTTCTCGAAGTTGCCCCCGGTCGCACCGTCGATCGTGACGGTGAAGCTCTCGGCGCCCTCGGCCAGGTTGTCGTCGATCGTCGCGATGTTGAAGCTGGCCGCGCTGCTGCCGGCCGGGATGGTGACGGTGGTGACGCCGCTGAAGTCGCTGCCGTTGGCCGCGGTGCCGCTGTAGCGCAGGGTCACGGTCACGCCGGCGCCCTGGGCCGGGGCGGTGAGCGAGAGGGTGTAGCTGCCCGACGCGCCTTCGTTGACCGACGCACTGCCGCTCAGGCTGAGCGTGGTGGTGTCAATCGTGTCGGTGACGGTGGTGACGGCCGGGGTGGTGCTGTGCACCAGCGACTCGAATCCGCCGCCGCTCGCGCCGGTGATGCTGGCCGACACGCTGCCGGCGTCGGTGTAGACGTCTTCGGCCGGCGCCGGCACGGTGATGCTGCCGCTGGTGTTGCCGGCGAAGATGGTGATCTGCTGGCTGTTCGACAGCTGCACCGTCACGTTGGTCTGCGCCACGCTCGTGAGCTGGGCGGTGTAGACGATGCTGCCGCCTTCGGCGACGGTGTTGGTCGCGGTCAGCGACACGGTGGTCACGTCGGCCGGGGTCTCGTCGTTGATGACGGTGGTGACGCTGCTGGCCGCGCCGTTGGCGGCGATGGCCTCGAAGCCGCCGCCGCTGATGCCGCCGAGCGACACGACGATGGTGTCGCCCGAATCGGCGATCACGTCGTCGAGCGTCGCCAGGTTGAAGGTGGCGCTGGTGGCGCCGGCCGGGATGGTGACGCTCACCACGCGGTTGTAGTCGCTGCCGTCGACGGCGGTGCCGCTGTAGGCGAGGTTGACCGTCACCGCCGTCACGGCGGCCTGGCCGAGCGTCACGGTGTAGTTCGAGGTGGCTGCCCCTTCGGTCACGCTGGCCGGGCCGCTGAGGCTCACGAGCACGGTGTCGGGCGCTGCTTCGTCGCCGATCGTGGTGGTGACGCTGCTGGCCGCACCGACCGCGAGGTTCTCGAAGCTGCCGCCGGTGGCGCCAGCGATGGTGACGACCACGGTCTCGCCGGAGTCCGCAAACGCGTCGTCGAGCGCGGCCACGCTGAAGGTGGCCGAGGTGGCGCCCGCCGGGATGGTGACGGTGGTCACGCCGCTGCGGTCGGCGCTGCTGGCCGTGCCGCTGTAGGCGAGGGTCACGGTGACGTCGGTCAGCGCCGGGTTCGTCAGCGTGAGGGTGTAGGTGCCGCTCGTGCCTTCGGTCAGGGCGCCGGGGCCGGCGATGGAGACGCTCGTCGTGTCGACGGTGTCGGCGATGCTGGTGACGGCCGGTGCCGGGTTGACGGAGAGGGCGATGCCGCCGCCGCTGGTGCCGGTGATGGTGGCGCTGACGCTCGTCGGGTCGACGTACACGTCTTCGTTGGCGGCGAACGGCACGCTCACGCTGCCGGTCAGGCTGCCGGCGTTGATGCGGATGGTCTGGCCGTTCGACAGCGTCACGTCGAGGTCGCTCACCGGGGCCTGCGTGAGCACCGCGGTGTAGACGATGGTGCCGCCTGCTTCGGTCAGCGAGGGCGTGGCCTCCAGGCTCAGCGTGGAGATGTCGTTGTCGACGATGCCGGTGGTCAGCGAGCCGGCGCTGCCGCTCACGGCGAGCTGCTCGAAGTTGCCGCCGGTGGCGCTGGCGATGGTGAGGGTGAAGCTCTCGGCGCCTTCGGCGATCGCGTCGTCGATCGTCGCGATGCTGAAGTTGGCCGAGCTCGCGCCCGCGGGGATGGTGACGGTGGTCACGCCGGTGAAGTCGCTGCCGTTGGCGGCGGTGCCGCTGTAGCTGAGCGTGACGGTCACGGCCGTCGTCTGCGCCGGGCTCGTGAGCGAGACGGTGTAGCTGCCCGAGGCGCCTTCGGCCACCGAGCCCGAGCCGCTCAGGCTCACGGTGGTGGTGGTCAGCGTGTCGGTGATGCTGGTGCTCGCCGCGGCGGGGTCGACGACCAGGTTCTCGAAGTTGCCGCCGGTGGCCGAGTCGATGGTGGCCGAGACGGTGCTCGCATCCACGTACACGTCGTCGGTGGGCGCGAGCACGGCGACCGTGCCCGACGAGCTGCCCGCCGGAATGGTGATGACCGCGTTGTTCGACAGGCGCACCGTCACGTCGGTGTCGGCCACGTTGTTGAGCGCGGCGGTGTAGACGATGGAGCCGCCCTCGGCGACCGAGGGGCTCGCGGTGAGCGTGACGGTGGTGGTGTTGACCGTGTCCGTGACGGTGGTCGTGGCCGCCGTGGGGCTGATCGTCAGCTGCTCGAAGTTGCCGCCGGTGGCGGTGGTGATGGTGGCCGAGACGGTGCCGGCGTCGACGATCGCGTCGTCGCCCGGCGCAGGCACGGTGACCGTGCCGGTCGAGGCGCCAGCCAGGATGGTGATCTGCGCGCCGTTCGACAGGCGCACCGTCACGTCGGTGCCTGCCGCGTTGTTCAGCGAGGCGGTGTAGGTGATGTTGCCGCCCTCGGCCACGGTGCCGGTGGCGGTGAGGGTCACGGTCGTGTTGTCGACCGTGTCGGTGATGTTCGTCGTGGCCGGGGCGGCGTTGACCGAGAGGTTCTCGAAGTTGCCGCCGCTGGTGCCGGTGATGCTGGCCGACACGGTGCCGGCGTCGATGAGCGCGTCATCGGTCGGCGCGGGCACGCTGATGCTGGCCTGCGAGGCCCCGGCCGGGATGGTGATGGTGCGCGTGTTCGACAGCGTGATGACGAGGTCGGTGCCCGCCGGGCTCGTGAGCGAGGCGGTGTAGACGATGCTGCCGCCTTCGGCGACGGTGCCGGTGGCCGCGAGCGTGAGGGTCGTCGTGCCGATGGTGTCGGTCACCGAGGTGGTGGCCGGCGCCGGGTCGATGGCGAGGCTCTCGAAGTTGCCGCCGGTGGCGCTGGCGATCGTGGCCGAGACGGGACCGGCGTCGACGACGAAGTCTTCGCTCGGCGCCGGCACGGTGACGGTGCCCGTCGAGTTGCCCGCGAGGATGGTGATGACCGCGCTGTTCGACAGCGTGATGGTCACGTTGCTGCCCGCCGGGTTGTTCAGCGAGGCGGTGTAGGTGATGTTGCCGCCTTCGGCCACGGTGGGCGTGGCGGTGAGGCTGACGGTCGTGGTGTCGACCGTGTCGGTGACGCTGGTGACGGCCGGCGTCGTGTCGCGCACCAGGTTCTCGAAGTTGCCGCCGGTGGCGGTGGCGATGGTGGCGCTGACGTTGGCGGCGTCGACCAGCACGTCGTCGCCCGGCGCGGGCACGCTCACGCTGCCCGACGAGGTGCCGGCCAGGATGGTGATGACCGCGTTGTTCGACAGCGTGACGGTGACGTCGCTGCCCGCCGGGCTGGTGAGCGAGGCGGTGTAGACGATGTTGCCGCCTTCGGCGACGGTGCCGGTGGCGGTGAGCGACACGGTGGTGGTGTCGATCGTGTCGGTGACGTTGGTGGTGGCCGGGGCCGGGTTCACCACCAGGTTCTCGAAGTTGCCGCCGGTGGCGCTGTTGATCGTGACCGAGACCGGGCCCGCGTCGACCAGGGCGTCTTCGCCCGGGGCCGGCAGCGTGAGCGTGCTGCTCGATGCATTGGCCGGGATGGTGATCTGCTGGCCGTTCGACAACAGTACCGTGACCGGCGACTGCGCCACGCTCGTGAGCGTCGCGGTGTAGACGATGTTGCCGCCCTCGGCCACGGTCGGCGTGGCGGTGAGGGTGACGGTGGTGTTGTTGACCGTGTCGGTGACGGCGGTCACGGCCGCAGCAGGGCTCGCGACCAGGTTCTCGAAGTTGCCGCCGGTGGCGGTGTCGATCGTGACCGAGACGTTGCCGGCGTCGACGTAGACGTCTTCGCCCGGTGCCGGGACCGAGACGCTGCTCTGCGAGCTGCCGGCGGCGATGACGATCTGCGCGCCGTTGGACAGGCGCACGGTCACGTCGGTGCCGGCGGCGTTGTTCAGCGTCGCGGTGTAGACGATGCTGCCACCTTCGGCCACGGTGGGCGAGGCGGTCAGCGTGACGGTGGTGGTGTCGACCGTGTCGGTGACGGTGGTCACGGCCGGGGCCGGGTCGCGCACCAGCGATTCGAAGTTGCCGCCGCTCGCGGAAGCGATGCTGAGCGAGACGGTGCCGGCATCGGCCAGCGCGTCGTCGCCGGGGGCGGCGAGCGTCAGCGTGCCGGTGGTCGCACCGGCCGCGATATTGATCTGCTGGCCGTTCGACAGGTTGACGGTGACGGGCGACTGCGCCGCGCTCGTGAGCGTGGCGGTGTAGACGATGGAGCCGCCTTCGGCGACCGTCGGCGTGGCCGACAGCGACACGGTGGTCGTGTTGAGGGTGTCGTTGACGGCGGTGGTGGCCGGCGTCGGGTCGATGCTGAGCGCGATGCCCCCACCCGAGGTGCCGGTGATGGTGGCGCTGACGCTCGTCGGGTCGACGTAGACGTCTTCGTCGGCGGCGACGGGCACGTTCACCGTGCCGGTCAGCGAGCCGGCGGTCACGGTGATGGTGGCGCCGTTGGAAAGGTTGACCGTGAGGTCGGACACCGGCGCCTGGCTCAGCGTGGCGGTGTAGACGATGCTGCCGCCGGCTTCGGTGATGGCCGGCGTGGCGGACAGGCTGACGACCGAGACGTCGTTGTCGACGATGCCGGTGGTCACGCTGCCGTTGGTGGCGCTGACCACCAGGTTTTCGAAGTTGCCGCCGGTCGCGGTGTTGATCGCGACGGTGAAGTTCTCGCTGCCTTCGGCCGCGGCGTCGTCGATCGAGGCGATCGAGAAATTGGCCGAGCTGCTGCCGGCCGGGATGGTGACGGTGGTGACGCCGGTGAAGTCGCTGCCATCGGCGGCCGTGCCGCTGTAGGTCAAGGTGACGGTGACGGCGGTCTGCGCCGCGCTCGTGAGCGAGACGGTGTAGCTGCCGGCGTTGCCTTCGATGACCGAGCCCGAGCCGCTCAGGCTCACGGTGGTGGTGTCGACAGTGTCGCTGACGGCGGTGGTCGCCGGCGTGGCGTCGACCACCAGGCTCTCGAAGTTGCCACCGGTCGCGCCGGTGATGCGGTTCGACACGGTGCTGGCGTCGACGAGCACGTCGTCCGTCGGTGCGGGCACGGTGACGGAGCCGGTGGAGGCGCCGCTGAGGATGGTGATGGTGGCGCCGCTCTGCAGCGTGACGGTCACGTTGCCCTGGGCGGGCGAGGTGAGCGAGGCGGTGTAGACGATGCTGCCGCCTTCGGCCACCGCCGGCGTGGCGGTGAGCGAGACGGTGGTGGTGTCGGCGGTGTCGCTGACGGCGGTGACGACCGGCGTGGCGTCGACCGACAGGTTCTCGAAGTTGCCGCCGCTCGCCGAGTCGATGCGCACCGAGAGGTTGCCGGCGTCGTTGTAGACGTCGTCGGTCGGCGCGGGCACCGTGATCGAGGCGCTGCTGGTGCCGGCCGCGATGGTGATGGTGGCGTTGTTGGACAGGCGCACCGTCACGTCGGTGTCGGCCGGCGCGGTGAGGTTCGCGGTGTAGACGATGCTGCCGCCTTCGGCGACCGAGGCGGTGCCGGTCAGCGAGACGGTGGTGGTGTCGATCGTGTCGGTGACGGTGGTCGTCGCCGGCGTGCCGTTGAACACCAGGTTCTCGAAGTTGCCGCCCGAGGCGCCGGTGATGGCCAGGCTCACAGGGCCGGCGTCGACGTGCACGTCGTCGCCCGGCGCTGCGCGCGTGAAGGTGACCGCGCTCGCGCCCGAGGGAATGGTGACGGTGCTGCCGTCCGACAGCGTGACCGTGACGTTGGCCTGCGCCGGTGCGGTGAGGCTGGCGGTGTAGCTGATGTTGCCGCCTTCGGCGACGCTGGGCGAGCCGGTGAGCGAGACGGTGGTGGTGCCGATCGTGTCGCTGACGGCGGTGACCGCCGGCGTGGCGTCGACGACCAGGTTCTCGAAGTTGCCACCGGATGCCGAGGTGATGCGGTCGGACACGTTGCCCGCGTCCACGTACACGTCGTCGCCCGGGGCGGGCACGGTGATCGAGGCGCTCGACGCACCGTTCGGGATGGTGATGGTCGTGCCGCTCTGGAGCGTGACGGTGACCGGGCCTTGCGCGACGGAGGTCAGCGTGGCCGTGTAGACGATGCTGCCGCCTTCGCTGACGGCCGGCGTGGCGGTGAGCGAGACGGTGGTGCTGTCGACCGTGTCGGTGATCGCGGTGATGGCCGCGGCCGGGTTGACCGTCAGGTTCTCGAAGTTGCCGCCGGTGGCGGTGCTGATGGTGGCCGACACGTTGCTCGCGTCGGTGTAGACGTCGTCGGTCGGGGCAGGCACGCTCACCGTGCCGGTGCTGGCACCGGCGGCGATGGTGATGACGGCGTTGTTCGACAGCGTGACCGTCACGGCCGACTGGGCCGGTGCGCTCAAGCTGGCGGTGTAGACGATGTTGCCGCCTTCGGCGACCGAGGGCGACGCGGTCAGGCTGACGGTGCTGTTGTCGACCGTGTCGGTGATGGTGGTCACCGCCGCAGCCGGGTTGCGCACCAGGTTCTCGAAGTTGCCGCCGCTGGCGTTCGTGATGGTGACCGACACCGAGCCGGCGTCGAGGTACACGTCGTCGGTGGGCGCGGGCACCGGCACCGAGCCGCTGCTCGAGTTGGCAAGGATGGTGATCGTGGCGCCGTTCGACAGCGTCACCGTCACGTCGCTCTGCGCCGGGGCGCTGAGGGTGGCGGTGTAGACGATGTTGCCGCCTTCGGCCACGGTCGGCGTGGCGGTGAGGGTGACGGTGCTGGTGTCCGTCGTGTCGCTGACGGCGGTGACGGCCGGCGAGGTGTTGACGACGAGGTTTTCGAAGTTGCCGCCGTTGGCGCTGCTGATGGTGACCGACTCGTTCGCCGCGTCGGTGTACACGTCGTCGGCCGGCGCCGGCACGGTGACGGTGCCGCTGCTGGCCCCGGCGGCGATGGTGATGACGGCGCTGTTCGACAGCGTGACCGTCACGTCGGTCTGGGCAGGCGAGGTGAGGCTCGCGGTGTAGACGATGGTCCCGCCCTCGGCGACCGCGGGTGTCGCGGTCAGCGAGAGGGTGGTGGTGTCGACCGTGTCGTTGATGGTGGTGACGGCCGGCGTCGGGTCGACCGTCAGGTTCTCGAAGTTGCCGCCGCTGGCATTGGTGATCGTCACCGAGACAGGGCCGGCGTCCGCGTACACGTCGTCGCTCGGGGCGGGCAGGACGATCGCGCCGAAGGCGCTGCCGGCGTTGATGGTGATTGTGTCGCCGGTCGAGAGCGTCACGGTCACGGCGGTCTGCGCCGGGTGCGACAGCACGGCCGCGTAAAGGATCATGCCGCCTTCGTTGACCGCGGGCTGGGCCTGCAGGCGCACTTCGGCCGTGTCGATGGTGTCGGTGACGGTGGTGACGGCGGGTGCCGGGTCCACGGCGAGCGGAATGCCGCCGCCCGAGGTGCTGGCGATGGTGGCGCTGATGCTGGTGGCATCGAGGTACACGTCTTCGTTCGCGGCGACGGGCACGCTCGCCGTGCCGCTCAGCGCGCCGGCGGCGATGGTGATGACGGCGCCGTTGGAGAGCGTGACGTCGAGCGCGGTGGTCGGCGCCTGCGTGACGGTGGCGGTGTAGACGATGGTGCCGCCGGCCTCGGTGATCGAGGGCGTGGCGCTGAGGCTCACGGTCGAGATGTCGTTGTCGACGATGCCGGTCGTCACCGATCCGTTGGCGCCGCTGATGACCAGGCTCTCGAAATTGCCGCCGCTCGCCGCGCCGATGGCGACGGTGAAGCTCTCGGGGCCTTCGGCCAGCGCGTCGTCGAGCGCGGCGATGCTGAACGTGGCCGAGCTGCTGCCCGCGGGGATGGTGACGGTGGTGGTGCCGGTGAAGTCGCTGCCGTTGGCGGCGGTGCCGCTGTAGGTGAGCGTGACGGTGACGGCGCTGCCCTGCGCCGGGCTCGTGAGCGAGACGGTGTAGCTGGCGCTGCCCGCTTCGGCGAGCGTGGGGTCGCCGGTGAGGCTCACCGTGGTGGCGTCGAGCGTGTCGGTGATGGTCGTGCTGGCAGCGGCCGGGTTGACCTGCAGCGACTCGAAGTTGCCACCGCTGGCGCTGGCAATGGTCTGCGAGACCGAGCCGGCGTCGAGGTAGACGTCGTCGGTGGGCGCGGCCACGTTGACCGTGCCCGAGGAGGCACCGGCCGCGATGTTGATGATGGAGCCGTTGGCCAGCGTCACGACCACGGCGGTCTGCGCGGCCGACGAAAGCGTGGCGGTGTAGACGATGGTGCCGCCCTCGGCCACGCTCGGCGTGGCGGTGAGGGTGACGGTGGACACGTCGGCGTCGTCGGTGACGGTGGTGCTGACGGTGCTCGTGGTGGCGACGGCCTCGTAGCTGCCGCCGCTCGTGCCGGCAATGCCCACGCTGAAGCTCTGGGCGCCCTGCACGAAGTTGTCGTCTGCGCGCACGGCGAAGGGCGCGCTGTCGGCCGTGCTCTGGCCGACGGGGATGGTGATGGTCTGGCCGTTGGTCAGCGAGATGACGAGCGGCGACCCGACGACCGGCGCGCTCACGGTGGCGGTGTAGACCACGCTGCCACCTTCGGCCACGCTGGCGGCCGACGAGGTGAGGGTGACGGTCGAGACGTCAGCGTCATCGCGAACGGTGGTGACGGCCGAGCCGGTGGGCGTGAGGGCTTCGAAGTTGCCGCCGGTGCTGCCCGTCACGGTGACGGTGAGCGTGTCGTCCGGTTGCACTTGCACGTCGTCCGGCCGCACGGTGAAGGCGGCGGTCGAGGCGCTGCTCTGGCCGACCGGGATGGTGACGCTCTGGCCGTTGCTGAGCGTGACGGTGAGCGGCGAGCCGCTCACGGCATTGCTGAGCGAGACGGTGTAGACGATGGAGCCGCCTTCGGTCACGTTGGCGGCCGAGGCGCTCACGGTGACGGTGGTCGGGTCGGCGTCGTCGGTGACGAGGGTGGCGACCGAGCCGCCGGCGGTGATGGCTTCGAAGCGGCCGCCGCTGCTGTTGGTGATGCTGACGTTGAGCGTGTCGGTGCCTTGCACCTGTGCGTCGTCGGCGCGCACGGCAAACGGCGCGCTGCTGGCGCTGCTGGCGCCCACGGGGATGGTGATGGTCTGGCCGTTGCTCAGCGTCAGCACCACCGGCGAGCCGGTGACCACGTTGTTGAGCGTGGCGGTGTAGACGATGCTGCCGCCTTCGGTGACGGACGCGGCCGAGGCGGTGAGCGTGGCGGTCGTGGCGTCGCTGTCGTCGGTCACCGTGGTGGTGGCGGTGCCGGTGGACACGAGCGACTCGTAGGCGCCGCCGGTGGTGCCGGTGACGGTCACGCTGAGCGTGTCGTTGCCTTGCAGGTCGGCATCGTCGGCGCGCACGGCGAAAGGCGCCGAGCTGGCGCTGCTCGCGCCCACCGGGATGGTGATCGTCTGGCCATTGCTGAGCGTCACGACCAGCGGCGAGCCCACGACGGGCGCACTGACGCTCGCGGTGTAGGTGAGGCTGCCGCCTTCGGCCACGGACGCGGCAGACACACCCAGGGTGAGGGTGCTGGTGTCGGCGTCGTCGGTGACGGTGGTCGTCGGCGCACCGGTGGCGGTGAGCGACTCGTAATTGCCGCCGGTGGCGCCGGTGATGGTGGCGGTGACCGTGTCGGTGCCTTGCACCTGCACGTCGTCCGGGCGCACGGCGATCGGAGCCGAGGTCGCGCTGCTCGCGCCGACCGGGATGGTGATCGTGGCGCCGTTGGAGAGCGTCACGACCAACGGGCTGCCGGTGACGGGCGCGCTCGTGGTGGCGGTGTAGGAGATGCTGCCGCCTTCGACGACGGTGGCGGCCGAGGCGGTGAGGGTGACGGTGGAGACGTCGGCGTCGTCGGTGACGGTGGTCGTCGCGGTGCCGACCGGCGTGACCGCTTCGAAGTTGCCGCCGGTGGTGCCGGTGATGTTGACGCTCAGGGTGTCGGTGCCCTGGACTTGCGCGTCATCGCCGCGCACCGCAAACGGTGCGCTCGAGCCGCTGCTGGCGCCGACCGGAATGGTGATGGTCTGCCCGTTCGAGAGCGTGATCACCAGCGGCGAGCCGCTCACCGGGTTGGTGAGCGTGGCGGTGTAGACGACGCTGCCGCCTTCGGTGACCGATGCGGCCGAGGCGCCGAGCGAGACGGTGGTGCTGTCGCTGTCGTCGCTCACGCTGGTGGCGACGGTGCTGGTGGCGACGAGCGACGAGAAGTTGCCGCCGGTGGTCGAGGCGACGCCGATGGTCTGCGTCTGCGTGCCTTGTGCGTAGGCGTCGTCGGCGCGCGGCACGACGGGGGCGCTGTTGCCGCTGCTCTGGCCGACGGGGATGGTGATGGTGCTGCCGTTCGACAGCGTGATGACGAGCGCCGAACCGGCGACCGGGTGGTCGACGGTCGCGGTGTAGACCACGCTGCCGCCTTCGGCCACGGCCGGAGCCGAGCTCGACAGCGTGACGGTGGTCGGCACCGGCGTCACGTTGACCTGCGCGACGGCGGCCGAGGAACTGGCGCCTTCGTTGTCGGTGACGGTGTAGCCGATCGGCGTGCTGCCGGTGAAGCCGGGGTTCGGCACGAACACCAGGCTCGACGCCTGGGCCGGGGTGAGCACGGTGCCGGGCACGACCGGCGTCACGCCATCGGCCAGGAAGAGGCTGCCGCCCGCGGGCGGGCTGGTGATGGTGATGCCGGTGACGGTGCCATCGATGTCGGTGCCGCCCAGGTTGACCGGAATGCTGCTGTATTCAGGGCCCGCGGTGGCGATGCCGGTGTTGGCGAGCGGCGTGTCGTTGACCGGGAGCACGGTGATCTGCGCCGTGGCGGGCGCCGAGACGGAACCCCGGTCGTCGGTGACGGTGAAGGTGACGGCCGCGCCGCCGTTGAAATCAGGCGCCGGGCGGAAGAGCAGGCCGGCGGCCTGCGCCGGGGTCAGCGTCTGGCCGACGGTGACGGGAGTCACGCCATCGGCGAGCAGCAGCGTGCTGCCGGCGGGGATGCCGACGATGGTGACGCCGGCGACGGTGCCGTCGGTGTCGGCGCCGCCGAGCGAGATGGGGAGCGTGGCGTCTTCGTTGCCCGACACGGTGGCCGGCGTGGCGGTGGGGCGGTCGTTGGGCGTGGCCGGGGCGGCCGGGGTCGCGGCGACCTGTTCCTCGGGCGCGGTGGTGAAGGTGGGCACGGTGCCGGTCGGCTCCACGCCGGTGGTCTGGGTCAGCGCGGCCGGGGTCACGTCTTCCGCGATGCGGCCCACGCGCAGGCCGGGCTGCAGGCCGCCACCGTCGCCCGGGTTCAGGCCGGCGGCGGGCGCTGTCTGTGCGTCGGGCTCGTTCAGCTCGGCGATCACGCGGTCGACTTCATCGACCGAGGGCGTGGCGGGTGTCTTGGCGGCCGCGGTGGCGGTGCCAGGCGCGTCCGGCTCGGGGGTGAGCTGCACCAGGCCGTCTTGCGTCGTGAGGATCACGTCGCCCTTGAGAACCACGTCACCCATCTTTAAAGGGATGAGTTTTCCGTCGGGCGTGCGTCGCAGCGCAGAGCCCCAGAGGCCGGTCACTTTGCCGTTGACGGTTTGGACGATGGTGGGCATGAAAAAACCTCGGACGCAATACCACTCAGGATGTCGACGAGGATAGCCCGCGCCCTGATGCTTATGCTCTTTTCCGCAGGGCGTTTGTGTGAACTGAATCGCATCAAACGCCTTATTCGGCGCGCATAAGCGGGCGGTTTTGGAGGCCGTGATTTATGCACGGAAACCTCCTTCAACCGTTATCGGCCGGGTTTTCTGAAACTTGAGGGCCGGGTTTTCCAGCGCTCAGTTGAAACCGGTGGAAACGGGTTTGGTGTTCCATCCTGCAAGCGGGTAGGGCCCGGGTGTGAACTAAGTGCGCTGCGGCGGCCTGTTGTGAACCAAACAGCCTCCACCCCGGCGCTGGACGGCCGAAATCGACCTATCGTGCGTCCATGCCTACCCCGTTCATGACAAGACTGTCCCGCTGCGGATGTCTGCTCGCGCTCCTGTGGTGGAGCATGCTCGGCCTGGCCCTGCCCGTGGCGGCGGCGCCCGCCGAGCACGTCATTTCGGCCGACACCCGCAAGATCATCGTCGACAGCGACGTCGAGTACCTCGTCGAGAAGCCGGGCGAAGCGCTCACGCGCGAGCGTGTGCTGCAGGCCGACATGGGGCCGCGCTGGAAGGTGTTCCCCGGCAAGATCGTCAGCCTGCCCGGCCAGCGCAACCCGGTCTGGGTGCGCTTCACGGTGCGCAGTGCCGGCGTGAACCTCGACCGCATCCTGTCCGTCGACTGGCCGCTGAACGACGAGGTGCGCTTCTCCCAGTTCACCCCGGACACCGGCGCCTGGCGCGCCGAACACGTCGGCGGCCTCCAGCATCCGGAGGCGCCGCAGATCCACAAGGACCCGAACCCGATCTTCCCGGTCGAGCTGGGCGCCGGCGAGCGCAGCGTGCTGCTGCTGCGGGTGACGGCGCAGACCTCGGTCATCGCGCCGCTCGTGCTGTGGGACCTGCAGACCTGGCAGGCGAGCCGTTTCGACTATGCCGTGGTGATGGGCCTGGTCTTCGGCATCCTCGGCGTGATGTTCTTCTACAACCTGAGCCTGTACATCTTCACGCGGGAGAGAAGCTTCCGCACCTACTCGGGCTACCTGCTGGCGATCATCGCCTACCAGCTCTGCGTGACGGGCTTCGGCCCACTCTTCATCTGGCCCGGCAACGACTGGCTGAACACCCGCGGCTACGAGTTCTTCGCCGCCAACAGCTTCCTTGCCGCGACGCTCTTCTTCCGCAACTTCCTCGACATCGGGAAAAGCGTGCCCCGGCACATGGACTGGATCAACAAGGCCTTCGTGGTGTTCTTCACCGTGTCGGCGGTGCTGCTGATCTTCAAGATGCCGGTGGCCGTGCCGCTAGCCTTGAGCGGGGTGGCCTTCCTGACCGGATTCGCCGGCATCTACACCGCGGGCTACCTGGTGTGGAAGGGCAACGTCCTGGCGCGCTACTTCGTCATCGCCTGGGCGACGATCATCGTCGCGACGATGCTGCTGTTGATGGCGCTGGCTGGCGTCATCGAGTCTGGGCCGTGGACGAAATACGCGCAGCCGATCGGCTTCGTGCTCGAGACCGTGCTGCTGTCGGTGGCGCTGGCCGAGCGCATCAAGCGGGAGCGCCTCTCGAAGGAAGCGGCCCTGCGCGAGTCACAGGAGCTCGCACGCAAGGTCGAGCTGGAGCGCGAAGAGAAGCTGCGCGCCCAGGAACACGCGCTGACCGTGCAGCGCAAGGCCAACGAAGAGCTCGAGCTGCGCGTGATCGACCGCACCGCCGAGCTCAAGCGTGCGATGGAAAACGTCGAGCTGGCCAACCGGGAGCTGGCCAAGCTCAGCGTGACGGACGGGCTCACCAAGGTGAACAACCGCCGCTACTTCGACGAGACCATGAAGAAGGAGTACGACCGCTCCACGCGCAGCGGCAGCCCGCTGGCCCTGATGCTGGTCGACATCGACTACTTCAAGAAGATCAACGACAGCGTGGGCCACCTCGGCGGCGACGAGTGCCTGAAGCTCGTGGCCTCGGCCCTGGCCAGCTGCGTGGGCCGCTCCACCGACCTCGTGGCCCGCTACGGTGGCGAGGAGTTCGCCGTGGTGCTGCCGGGCCTCGACGCACCGCACGCAATGGAAGTGGCCGAGCGCATCCGCAAGGCGGTCGAAGACATCCAGTTCATCTACCGCGGCCGGCGTGTGCCGGTGAGCGTGAGCCTGGGCGTGGTGGCCCGGGTGGCCGAAGCGGACCGGCCTCTGTCCGAGTTCATCCGCGAAGCCGACCAGGCGTTGTATGCCGCCAAGGGTGCCGGCCGCAACCGGGCCATGCTGGCGGAAGCCGCGTGATCAACGCTCGCGCAGCGCGTAGGCCTTGACCTTGAGCACCGGCTTCAGCAGATAGGCCAGCACCGTCTTCTGCCCGGTGAGGATGTCGACCTCGGCCGTCATGCCGGGGATGATGGGCAGCTTCTCGCTGAAGTTGGCGCGAGCGGTGCGCACGCGCACCAGGTAGTAGGCATTGCCGCGCTCGTCGACCACGGTGTCGGGGCTGATGTTTTCCACCTTCGCTTCCAGCCCGCCGTAGATGGAGAAGTCGTACGCGGTGAACTTCACCGTGGCGCTCTGGTCGGGGCGGATGAAGGCGATGTCCTTCGGCGCCACGCGGGCCTCGAGCACCAGCTGGTCGTCGAGCGGCACGATCTCCACGATGTCCTTGCCGGGCTGCACCACGCCGCCCACCGTGTTGGCCAGGAGGCGCTGCACACGGCCACGCACGGGTGACTTCACCTGCGACTTGGCGACCTTGTCGCTCAAGGCCACCTGGCCTTCGTTGAGCGCGTTGAGCTTGCCCACCACCTCGGCGAGTTCCTTGCGGGCCTCGTTGCGGAAGGAGATCTCGGTCTCCTGGATCTTGCGCTGGGCCTCGCCGATGGACGCCTGCACGCGCGCGATCTGCGCGGTGGCGGCGTCGGCGTCGCCACGGCTCTTGGCCACGTCGCGCTCGAGGCGGAGGATGTCGACTTCCGACACGGCGCCGGTGGCGAGCAGGGGGCGGGTCTTGGCGAGCTCCTGCAAGCCGAGCTCGAGCGCACGCTCGGCGGTGGCCTTGCGCGAGCGCATCTCCGACAGCTCCTGCTGGCGCTGCTGCAGCTGCTGGTTGTTGATCGACAGGAGTGTCGAGAGCTCGGTGCGCTTGGCTTCGTACAAGGCCTGCTCGCCTGCCAGGATGCGCAGCTCCTCTGGGTCGGTGCTCTTGGGCGGCACGAAGCTGCTGCCGTCGGCCAGCGCCGAAAGACGCGCCTGTCGCGCCCGCAATGCAAAGCCGGTGGCGGCGCTCTCGCGCACGCCCGAGGTGGCGCGCGTCTCGTCCACCTTCAGCAGCAGCTGGCCGGCTTCGACCACCTGGCCTTCCTTGACGAGGATCTCCGACACCACGCCGCCGTCGAGCGACTGCAGCACCTGCAGTTGACGCGAGGGAATGACACGGCCTTCGCCGCGCGTGACCTCGTCGACCGGCGCCAGCCCCGCCCACAGCAGCAGCAGGAACATCACCACCACCGAGGCGCGCACGATCTTCTGCGCACGCTGCGTCTCGCGGCGCGACATGACCTCCACCGCTTCCTGCTCGAAGCTGCGAAAGCCCGCCTGCGCCGTCTGCGCATCGGTGGCGGCCGAGCCGAAGATGCGGTCGGTGACGGGCGCGATGAACACGCGGATGCGTTCGAGCACGGCTAGCAGCTTGCGGCCGCCGCGCATCAGTGCTGCGTTCATACGGCCTTCTGGCGCGTTCATGACCGAGCCTCCGAGATGCGCGAGCGCAGCAAGCGCACCATCAAGCAACGCCCCAAGGAACCGGCTTTGCCGGGCCTTCGGGGTGGCGCCACTTGGGGGCAGGAGCGAAGCGACTGGGGGGCTGTCATCCTGCTCATGCGGCTCTCGCGATGCGCCCGCTTTGCAGCGCTTCCATGATGCGGTCGCGCGGCCCGTCGGCCACGATCTTGCCGGCGTCGACCACGATCACACGCGTCACCAGCGCCAGCAGCGAGGTGCGGTGGGTCACCAGCACCACCGTCTTGTTGTGGGCGAAGTGGGTGATGTTCTGCGTGATCTGGGCTTCGGTGGTGAAGTCCATCGCGCTCGTTGGCTCGTCGAGCAGCAGCAGCGGCGCGTTGTGCAGCACCGCGCGGGCGAGGCCCACGCTCTGGCGCTGGCCGCCCGAGAGCGACTCGCCGCGCTCGCCCACCGGCATGTCGAAGCCGCGGGGGTGGCGATTGACGAAGTTGGCCATGCCGGCGAGTTCAGCGGCGGCCACCACGGCCGAGTCGTCGGCGTAGGGCAGGCCGAAGGTGATGTTGTCGCGCAGCGTGCCGTAGAAGAGCATCACGTCCTGCGAGACGTAGCCGAGGTTGCGGCGCACGTCGGCCGGGTCGAGCTGGCGCAGGTCGATGCCGTCGAGCAGCACCGCGCCTTCGGTCGGCTGGTACAGGCCCATGATGAGGCGCTGGATGGTCGACTTGCCCGAGCCCACCTTGCCGATGAGCGCCACGCGCTCGCCGGCGTTGATCTTGAAGCTCAGGCCTTCCAGCGCAGAGTCCTGCCGGTTCGGGTAGGCGAACTTGACGTTGCGGAACTCGATGTCGCCGCGCAACTGCGGGCGCTGGATGAAGTTGCCGCCGATCGGGCGCTCGACCGGCTTTTCCATGATCTTGTCGAGCGACTCCATCGCCGTGCGTGCGCCCTGGTACTGCATCAGGAGGCCCACGATCTGCCCCGCCGGCCCGAGCGCGCGGCCGGCGAGCATGCTCGCGGCGATGAGCGCACCCATCGTCAGCTCGCGCTGGCCGATGAGGTAGACGCCGATGATCACGACGGCCACCGTGACCGCCTGCGACAGCCAGCCCACCAGGTACTGGGCCGACGACGACAGCGCCCGCATGCGCACGTTGATGCGCGAGAGGAACACGTTGGCCCGCTCCCAGCGCGCCTGGATCACGCCTTCGGCACCGAGCGACTTGATGGTCTCGATGCCGGTCAGGCTCTCGATCAGCGTGGCGTTGCGCTGCGCCGAGGCCTGGTAGGTGGTCTGCGAGAGCTCGTGCAGCCGGAACTGCAGCACGTAGCCGAGGATGAGGATGACCGCGAAGGCCACCACCACCGGCACCGCGAGCCATGGCGAGATCCACGCGACCACGATGATGAAGATCAGCGCGAAGGGCAGGTCGATCAGCGTCGTGACGGTGCTGGAGGCGATGAAGTCGCGCACCTGCTCGAAGCCGCGCAGGTTGGACGCGAACGAGCCCACCGATTCGGGCCGCTGCTCCAGGCGCATGCCCAGCACCTTCTCCATGAGCGTGGCGGAGATCTTCACGTCGACCCGGGCGCTGGCCTCGTCGACGAAGTGGCTGCGCAAGAGGCGCATGAAGACGTCGCCACACATGATGAGCACCACGCCGATCGACAGCGCCCAGAGGGTCTCGGTCGCGTTGTTGGGCACCACGCGGTCGTAGACGTTCATGCTGAACATCGGGAAGGCGAGCGCGAAGAGGTTGACCAGCAGCGCGGCCCAGAGCACGTCGCGGTAGACGAAGCGCTGCTCCAGCAGGGCCGACCAGAACCAGTGCTTGACCTTGACGCGGCGCATCTCCGGCGTGCGCGCGTCGAAGCGGAAATGCGGCCGCACGAAGAGCGCCACCCCGGTGTAGCGGGCCTGCAGCTCGGTCCGGGTGAGGTTGATCGAACCCTGGCCGGTCTCGGGCAGCAGCACGCGGGCGGTGGCGCCGTCGGCGTCCCAGCCCATCAGCACGCAGGCCTGGTTGTCCTTCAACACGAGGATGACGGGCAGGGCGGCGGTGTCGATGCGGTCCAGCGCCAGGCGCTGCAGCTTGGCCGACATGCCGGCGCGCGAGGCGGCGCGCTCGGCGAGTTCCAGCGTCAGCACGCCCTTGCCGTTGGGGCCGAGGGGCAGGCCGGCCGAGAGTGAAGCGCGCGACGCCGCTTGGCCATGCAGGCGGCACAGCTCGACCAGGCAGTCGAGCAGCGGGTCGGGGTTGATCAGGTCTTCGCGGAGATGCGTGGTCGCGCCGTGGGCCGCGGCAGGAGGCACGGCGGGTGGGGGTGTGGGGGCTTGACCGGGAGCTTGCGTCATTCGTGGAGGACAGACCCTAGCCGATATCGGCGCAATGTAGTCCGAAATGGCCCGTGCGGCGGTCTTCGAAATAGTGGCGCAGGGTTTCCCTTACTGTGCGGAAGGCGAGTTCCTCCCAGGGCACCTCGTCTTCACTGAAGAGCCGTGCCTCGATGGTCTCGGGGCCGGGGGCGAAGTCGGTGTCGAGCAGGCGGGCGCGGTAGAAGAAATGCACCTGGCCGACCCGCGGCACGTTGAGCAGCGTGAAGAGGCCTTGCAGCTCGACCCGGGCGCCGGCTTCTTCTTCCGTCTCGCGGATGGCGCCTTGCTCGGTGGTCTCGACGAGCTCCATGAAGCCGGCGGGGAGCGTCCAGTAGCCGTGGCGCGGCTCGATGTTGCGGCGGCACAGCAGCACCTTGTCGTCCCAGACGGGCACGGTGCCCACCACGTTGAGCGGGTTTTCGTAGTGGACGGTGTTGCAGGCGGTGCAGGTTGCACGTTCGCGGTTGTCGTCGGCCGGCACCTTGTACTCGACCTTCGATCCGCAGGCCTTGCAGAACTTGTAGCTGCGGGGTTGGAACATGAGAGTCAGTTTAGGGGATGTGGGGATGTGGGAAAGACGCATGTCTTGCGGCCATGCTGCGTGGCATCATGGTTCGCATCCCCTGACTGACTGGAGTTCGCGCGCAATGAGCTTTGTGATCACCGCCCCGAAGTTGCCGTCCGTGCCTGTGGTGGGGGCCGGCCCTTCGGCCGAATTCCCCGTGCACCGCATCTACTGCGTCGGGCGCAACTACGTGGACCACGCCATCGAGATGGGCCACACCGGGCGCGAGCCGCCGTTCTTCTTCCTCAAGCCCGCCGATGCGGTGCTGCCGGTGGCCGAAGGCCAGACCGGCGAGATGCCATACCCGAGCCTCACGCGCGACCTGCACCACGAGGTGGAGCTGGTGGTGGCCATCGGCAAGGGCGGGCGCGACATCTCGGCCGCCAATGCGCTGGAGCATGTGTACGGCTACGCGGTCGGCCTCGACATGACCCGCCGCGACCTGCAAGGCGAAGCCAAGAAGCAGGGCCGGCCGTGGTGCAGCGGCAAGGGCTTCGACAAGTCTGCGCCGATCAGCCACATCCGGCCGGCGGCACAGTGCTACCTGAATGCGGCCACGCGCATCGCGCTCGACGTCAACGGCACCACGCGGCAGAGCAGCGTCATCGGCAAGCTGATCTGGAGCGTGCCCGAGGTGATCGAGCAGCTGTCCAAAGGCTGGGAGCTCGCGCCGGGCGACCTGATCTACACCGGCACGCCCGAGGGCGTGGCGGCGGTGCTGGAAGGCGACACCTTGTCGGCGCGCATCGACGGCGTGGGCTCGCTCAACATCAAGATCGTGAGCGGCTGATGGAGCTCTACAGCTACTTCAGGAGTTCGGCGTCGTTCCGGGTTCGCATTGCGCTCGAACTGAAAGGCCTGCCCTATGACTACGTGCCGGTGCACCTGGTCAAGAACGAGCAGCTGAAGCCGCCTTTCACCGGCGTGTCGCCGTCGAGGCTGGTGCCCATCCTGAAGGACGGCGAGGGGCTGGTGAGCCAGTCGATCGCCATCATCGAATACCTCGACGAAACCCACCCCGAGCCGCCGCTCCTGCCCGCCGACCCGCTCGGCCGCGCACGGGTGCGGGCCCTGGCGCTCGACATCGCCTGCGAGATCCACCCGCTCAACAACCTGCGGGTGCTGCGCCACCTGGTGCACGACCTCAAGGTCAGCGAAGACGACAAGAACCGCTGGTACCGGCATTGGGTGGAGACCGGCCTCGAGACCGTGGAGCGCCAGCTCGCCGGCCACCCGTCGACAGGCCGCTTCTGCCACGGCGACACGCCCACCATGGCCGATGCGCTGCTGGTGCCGCAGATCTTCAACGCCCGGCGCTTCGAATGCCGGCTCGACCACGTGCCCACGGTGCTGAAGGTGTTCGACGCCTGCATGCAGCACCCCGCGTTCGAGAAGGCCCAACCGTCGGCCTGCCCCGATGCCGATGCACCCTGACTGGCTTCAGCCCGAACTTGGCGTGCCCGGGGTGCAGGCGGTGATGACCACGCGCGCCGGCGGCGGGAGCGTGGCGCCGTGGGACAGCATGAACCTCGGCATCGCCGTCAACGACGATCCGGCACAGGTGGCGCGCAACCGTGCGCTGCTGAAAGACGCCATGGGTGCCGACCCGGTCTACCTGAAGCAGGTGCACGGCACGCGCGTCGTGCGGCTGGCGCGGGAGCACCTCGAAGCGCCGATGATGGAGGCCGATGCCTGCATCACCACGACGCCGGGGCTGGCCTGCGTCATCCAGGTGGCCGACTGCCTGCCGGTGCTGATGGCCGCGCCCGGCGGGGTGGGCGCGGCGCATGCCGGCTGGCGCGGTTTGGCCGGCGGCGTGGTCGAGGCGACCGTGCACGCCTTGTGCGAGGCCACTGGCTGCGAGCCCGCGCAGGTCGTGTGCTGGCTCGGGCCTTGCATAGGCCCCGGTGCATTCGAAGTGGGAGCCGATGTTCTCGAAGGTTTTGGAGTTCAGTCCACGGGCGAAGACCCGACACGTTTCAAGCCCTTGCGCCCCGGCAAGTGGCTGGCCAACCTGCCGCAGCTCGCGCGCGATCGGCTCCGTGCCGTGGGCGTCACGCAGGTGTCTGGCGGCGAGTGGTGCACGGTCGAGGACCAAGTGGACGGGCGTTCACGATTCTTCTCGTTTCGGCGCGACCGCGTCACTGGCCGGATGGCTGCCGCCATCTGGCGCCGCTGACCCGGGCTCTGCCGCTTCAGCCGCCTTTCGAGCCCGCAGCCGCGCCGGTGCCCCCATCACGTACAGCACGATGGACAGTGGCAGAACTCCGTACAGCAGCAGCGTGACCAGGGCCCCCAGCACACTGCCGACCGGGCTCATGGCTTCCGCCGCCGACATGCACAGCACCACAAACATCCAGCCGATGGCGACGAGATACATTTCGCTCCCGCTTTCGAGTCAACTCATGCGTCGGGTCATGACAAAGACACCATGACCGGCGCACACTTTACGTTCGCCACGCATCCGCACCTGAGAGCAAGGAGACACATGAAGACCACGACCCGAGCCGCCGCCAAGCCGGCAGCCGCTGCTGCCACCGAGACCGCGAGCGAAGCCGCCCAGGCCTTCGGCGCCACCGTGGGCGAGATGGTCAAGTCGATGTCGTCCCTGAGCGTGCCGATTCCCGTGCTGAGCCAGCTGCAGAGCGACTACGTGCAGTCGGCCACCGACCTGTGGAACAAGTGGGTCGAAGCACCCAACGGCGCCACCATCGCCCCCCAGGGCGACAAGCGGTTCGCAGATCCGTCGTGGGCACAGAACCCGATGGCTGCCTTCACCGCCCAGATGTACCTGCTGAATGCCCGCACGCTGGCCAAGCTGGCCGACAACGTTCAGGGCGACAGCAAGACCCGCCAGCGCCTGCGCTTCGCGGTGCAGCAGTGGATCGCGGCCTCGTCACCGAGCAACTACCTCGCCCTCAACCCCGAGGCCGTGTCGCGCGCCCTGCAGACCAAGGGCGAGAGCATTGCCCAGGGCATGCAGCAGCTGTGGGGCGACGTGCAGCAGGGGCACATGTCGCAGACCGACGAGAAGCTCTTCGAGGTGGGCCGCAATGTGGCGGTGACGCCGGGCGACGTGGTCTTCGAGAACGATCTCTTCCAGCTCATCGAGTACAAGCCGACGACCAAGACGGTCCACGAGCGGCCGCTGCTGATGGTGCCGCCGTGCATCAACAAGTACTACATCCTCGACCTGCAGCCCGAGAACTCTCTGATCCGCCACACGGTGGCACAAGGGCATCGCGTCTTCGTGATGAGCTGGCGCAACCCCGACGAGAGCATCGCCAAGAAGACCTGGGACGACTACATCGAGGAAGGCCCGCTCACCGCCATCAAGGTGGTGCAGGAGATCTCGGGCGCCAAGACCATCAACACGCTGGGCTTCTGCGTGGGCGGCACGCTGCTGGGCACGTCGCTCGCGCTGCTGGCCGCACGTGGCCAGAAGCCGGCGCAGAGCGTGACGCTGCTCACCACCTTCCTCGACTTCAGCGACACCGGCGTGCTTGACCTCTTCGTCGACGAAGCCATGGTGCAGGTGCGCGAGATGACGCTCGGGCCCAGCAGCCCCGGCGGTGGCACGCTGCTCAAGGGCCAGGAGCTGGCCTCGACCTTCAGCGCGCTGCGCCCCAACGACCTGGTGTGGAACTACGTCGTCGGCAACTACCTCAAGGGCGAGACACCGCCGCCCTTCGACCTGCTCTACTGGAACAGCGACAGCACCAACCTGCCGGGCCCGATGTACTGCTGGTACCTGCGCAACACCTACCTCGAGAACAACCTCGTCAAGCCCGGCAAGGTGACGGTGTGCGGCACGCCGATCGACCTCGGCAAGATCGATGCGCCGGTCTACGTCTACGGCTCGAAGGAAGACCACATCGTCCCGTGGGACGGCGCCTACCGCAACACGCAGGTCCTCAAGAACGCGAAGTGCCGCTTCGTGCTCGGCGCCTCCGGCCACATCGCCGGCGTGATCAACCCGCCTGAAAAGAAGAAGCGCAGCTACTGGACGGGTGCCACCGCTGCGCTGCCGCCATCCGAGAATGAGTGGCTCGAAAAAGCCAAGGAGCACCCCGGCAGCTGGTGGCCCGACTGGGACGCCTGGCTCAAGAGCCACGCCGGCAAGCAGGTCGCTGCCCCCAAGACCCCGGGCAATCGCCAGTACAAGCCCATCGAACCCGCCCCTGGGCGCTACGTCAAGCAGAAGGCTTGATTTCTCTCATCACACGCACCGCCAACTGGAGAACCACCATGAGTGACATCGTCATCGTCGCAGCCGCCCGTACCGCCGTGGGCAAATTCGGTGGAAGCCTGGCCAAGGTGCCGGCCCCCGATCTCGGCGCTGCCGTGATCGCCGACCTGCTCAAGCGCGCCAAGCTCACCGGTGACCAGATCAGCGAGGTCGTGCTCGGCCAGGTGCTCACCGCGGGCTCGGGCCAGAACGCCGCCCGCCAGGCCGTCATCAAGAGCGGCCTGCCGCAGGCCGTGCCGGCGCTGACCATCAACGCCGTGTGCGGCTCGGGCCTGAAGGCCGTGATGCTGGCCGCGCAGTCCATCCGCGATGGCGACACCGAGATCGTGATCGCCGGTGGCCAGGAGAACATGAGCCTCGCCCCGCACGTGCTGCCCAACTCGCGCGACGGCCAGCGCATGGGCGACTGGAAGCTCGTCGATTCGATGATCGTCGACGGCCTCTTCGACGTGTACAACCAGTACCACATGGGCATCACCGCCGAGAACGTGGCCAAGAAGTACGGCATCAGCCGCGAAGCGCAGGACGCACTGGCCTTGGCTTCGCAGCAGAAGGCCGCCGCCGCGCAGGACGCCGGCAAGTTCAAGGACGAGATCGTGCCCTTCAGCATCCCGCAGAAGAAGGGCGATCCGATCGTCTTCGCGGCCGACGAGTTCATCAACCGCAAGACCAACGCCGAAGCGCTCTCGGGCCTGAAGCCCGCCTTCGACAAGGCCGGTGGCGTGACCGCCGGCAACGCCTCGGGCATCAACGACGGCGCGGCCGGCGTGGTGGTGATGAGCGCCAAGAAGGCCGACCAGCTCGGCCTCACGCCGCTTGCCCGCATCAAGAGCTACGCCACCACCGCCCTCGACCCGGCCTACATGGGCATGGGCCCGGTGCCGGCTTCGCAAAAGGCCCTGCAGCGCGCAGGGTGGAAGGCGGCCGACCTCGACCTGCTCGAGATCAACGAAGCCTTTGCGGCACAAGCGTGCGCGGTCAACAACGAGATGGGCTGGGACACCAGCAAGGTGAACGTGAACGGTGGTGCGATCGCCATCGGGCACCCCATCGGTGCGTCGGGCTGCCGCATCCTGGTGACCCTGCTGCACGAAATGCAGAAGCGCAATGCCAAGAAGGGCATCGCCAGCCTGTGCATCGGCGGTGGCATGGGCGTTGCACTGACGGTGGAGCGCTGATCGACACGCGCACCGCGCTGGATTGGTGGGAACCCGGTTGACCCACGGCCGGTGCGGCGCGCAACCTAGAGATTCATCACACAGCAGGAGAAGAACAAATGGCGAAGAAGATTGCGTACGTCACCGGGGGCATGGGTGGCATCGGAACCACGATGTGCCAGCGCTTGTACAAGGACGGTTTCACCGTGGTGGCCGGCTGCGGCCCGAGCCGTGACTTCAAGAAGTGGCTCGACGAGCAGAAGGCACTCGGCTTCGAGTTCCACGCCTCGGTGGGCAACGTGGGCGACTGGGATTCGACCGTTGCCGCCTTCCAGAAGACCAAGGCCGAGGTCGGCCCGATCGACGTGCTGGTCAACAACGCCGGCATCACGCGCGACGGCATGTTCCGCAAGATGAGCCGCGCCGATTGGGACGCGGTCATCGAGACCAACCTCACCAGCCTGTTCAACGTGACCAAGCAGGTCATCGACGACATGCTGGAAAAGGGCTGGGGTCGCATCATCAACATCTCGTCGGTCAACGGCGAGAAGGGCCAGTTCGGCCAGACCAACTACTCCGCCGCCAAGGCCGGCATGCACGGCTTCACCATGGCGCTGGCGCAGGAAGTGGCCAACAAGGGCGTGACGGTCAACACCGTGAGCCCGGGCTACATCGCCACCGACATGGTCAAGGCGATCCGCCAGGACGTGCTCGACAAGATCGTCGCCGGCATCCCGGTCAAGCGCCTGGGCACGCCGGAGGACATCGCGTCGATCGTGGCGTGGGTGGCGTCGGATGAGTCGGGTTTTGCGACCGGGGCCGACTTCTCGGTCAACGGCGGTCTCCACATGGGTTGAGGACAATGGGCGGATGCCCACGGTCCACTCCTCGTTCTACAAGTTCTTTGCGCTCGACGACCCGGCTGCCATCGCAGCTGGGCTGCGCGAGCTTGCGGGGCCGCTGCTGGGCAGCGTGCTCGTGGCGCGCGAAGGCCTCAACGGCGTGCTCGCCGGGGCTGAAGAGGCGCTCGACGCTTTCGAGCGTGAGCTCACCCGCGACCCGCGCTTCACCGGCATGGGCTTCAAACGCAGCGCCTGCCGCACACCGCCGTTTGCGCGGCTCGCCATCCATGTGAAGCCCGAGGTGGTGGCGGTGGGCGTGCCCTATGCGCCGGCGCAGGGCACGCAGCGCTCGCCGCAGGAGTGGCGCAAGCTGATCGCACGCGACGACGTGGTGGTGCTCGACAACCGCAACAGCTTCGAATATCGCCTCGGGCGCTTCGCGGGTGCGGTCGACCCAGGCGTCACGAACTTCCGCGATTTCCCGCGCTACGTGACCGAGCATGCGGCCGAGTGGAAGGCCGAAGGCAAGCAGGTCGCGATGTACTGCACCGGTGGCATCCGCTGCGAAAAGACCGCTGCGTGGATGCAAGGCCTTGGGCTGACCGTGCACGAACTCGAAGGCGGCATCCTCAACTACTTCCAGGCCATGCCCGATGCCGAGCGCGACTGGCAAGGCGAGTGCTTCGTGTTCGACAACCGCATCGCGCTCGACACCCATCTGCAGCAGACCGACACCACCGCCGAGCAGGTCTACGCCGGCGAGCCCGATGGCGAATGGCGGCTAGCTCGGGCGAAACGGCTGCATGAAGCCATCTGATCTGCCGCTGCCGGTACGCGATGGGGTGGGGCCCAGCTGCGTGGCCTTGCCCGAAGGGCCGTGGCCCACGGTCGCGGCCTTCCTGATCGAGCGCTTCTCGCGCATCGATGAAGCCGCATGGCGAAACCGCATCAGCGCGGGCGAAGTGGTCGATGCGCGAGGCCGCGTGGTGCGGCACGACACGCCGTTCGAGGCGCAGCTCAAGGTCTACTACTACCGCAGCCCGCCGGTCGAGCGGCCGTTCCCGATGCAGGAGACGGTGCTCCATCAAGACGACTGGATCGTGGTCGCCGACAAGCCGCACTTCATGCCGGTCACACCCTCGGGCCGGCACCTGCACGAGACCCTGCTGGTGCGGCTGAAGCGCCGTCTCCGCATCGACACGCTCGCGCCGGTGCACCGCATCGACCGCGACACGGCGGGGCTGGTGCTCTTCAGCGTGCAACCGCAGACGCGCGGTGCCTACCAGTCGGTGTTCCGCGAGCGCAGCGCGCGCAAGGTCTACGAAGCGATTGCGCCGGTGCGGGCCGGTCTCGAATGGCCGATGACCCTGCGCAACCGGCTGGTCGACGGCGACAACTTCATGACCATGCGCGAGGAACCGGGCGAGCCCAACAGCGAGACACGCATCGAGCTGCTGGAATCGAAAGACGGGCTGGGCCGCTATCGCCTGCAGCCGCTGAGCGGCAGGCGGCATCAACTGCGCGTGCACATGGCGGGCCTCGGGCTGCCCTTGCTCAACGACGGGATCTATCCGGTGCTGATGCCCGAGCTCGAGGTGCCCGACTTCGACAAGCCGCTCCAGCTCGTCGCACGCGAACTCGCGTTCACCGACCCGGTGACCGGCGCTTCGCGAGCCTTTGAAAGCGCCTACCGCGTGGCGCTGTAGTTCGCCATCACCTCGCCGAGGCGGATCGCGCCGCCCGGCTGCCAGGCGCTGTTGAAGGACAGGTCGCCCCTCGGAAACAGCATCACGACCGTGGAGCCGAGCAGGAAGCGCCCCATCTCGTCGCCCTGCTTGATGAACACCGGCTTGTCGTCATAGCGCCACTCGCGCACCTTGGTGACCCGCGGCGGGTTCACGACGCCGTGCCACACGGTCGCCATGCTGCCGACGATGGTGGCGCCGACCAGCACCAGCACGAACGGGCCGCGCGGGCCTTCGAACACGCAGACCACCCGCTCGTTGCGTGCAAAGAGCCCCGGCACGCCGCGCGCCGTGGTGGGGTTGACCGAGAACAGATCCCCCGGCACGTGGATCATCCGCGTGAGCTTGCCGTCGCAGGGCATGTGGATGCGGTGGTAGTCGCGCGGGCTGAGGTACAGCGTGGCGAAGTGGCCGTGGTCGAACTGCGTCGCCAGGCCCGCGTCACCGCCCACGAGCGCTGTGGTGGTGTAGCGATGGCCCTTGGCCTGGAAGATCAGGTCGCGCTCGATCGGGCCGAACTGGCTGATCGCGCCATCCACGGGACAGATCAAGTCGGCCTGTGCGATCGGCCGCGCCCCCGGCTTGAGCGCACGGGTGAAGAACTCGTTGAAGCTCGGGTAGCTGGCGATGTCGGGGTTGGCCGCTTCGCTCATGTCGACCTTGTACCGGCGCACGAACCAGGCCACGAAGTTGGTCGTCAGCTTGCCGGCCCGTGCCGAGGCGCCTTTGCCGGCCAGAGAGGTCAGCGGGCCCTTGGGCAACAGGTACTGGGGCAGAACGGCGAATCGGTCGGACACGGCAATCCCTCGGCGGCTGTTGTCAAAGCGGGAGGCGGATTCTAGGCAGAGGCATCGCGCGTGCCGGGCGTTCGACTTGCTGCACTTTGGGATGCGCGGGTTGAGCGAATATAGGCATGAACAATCAGGTGTCTTGAATTAATCAATTGGCTCAATGGTGCAGCGCACCGTAACATCACCCCCGGTTCGTCGCCCGTAAGCCGTCGCCATCGGGTCGTCTGAAGCCTTTTTCACCCATCTCTCATCAGGAGGCGATAAATGTCCATCATCAACACGCAAGTTCCCGCATTCAAGACCCAGGCTTTCCTCAACGGCAAGTTCATCGACGTCAGCGACGAAACGCTGAAGGGCAAGTGGTCCGTGCTGATCTTCATGCCGGCCGCCTTCACCTTCAACTGCCCGACCGAAGTGGAAGATGCTGCCGACAACTACGCCGAGTTCCAGAAGCTCGGCGCCGAGGTCTACATCGTTACCACCGACACGCACTTCTCGCACAAGGTGTGGCACGAGACCTCGCCGGCCGTCGGCAAGGCCAAGTTCCCGCTGGTGGGCGACCCCACTCACACGCTGACCAACGCTTTTGGCGTGCACATCCCCGAAGAGGGCCTGGCCCTGCGCGGCACCTTCGTGATCAACCCCGAGGGCGTGATCAAGACCGCCGAGATCCACTCGAACGAGATCGCCCGTGACGTCAAGGAAACGCTGCGCAAGCTGAAGGCGGCCCAGTACACAGCCAAGAACCCGGGCCAGGTCTGCCCGGCCAAGTGGAACGAAGGCGCCAAGACGATCACCCCGTCGCTCGACCTGGTCGGCAAGATCTAAGCGCTTCTTTTTCCGCAGTACCTTGCAGTACCGAGCCCACCTTCACGGGTGGGCTCACCCCGAATCCAGAAGTTCAGGAGTACCTCATGTTGGACGCCAACCTCACAGCCCAGTTGAAGGCCTACCTCGAGCGGGTCCGCGAGCCGTTCGAGATGGTGGCCTCGCTGGACGATTCTCAGAATGCGCGCGACATGCGCGAGCTGCTCGAAGAGATCACGCAGCTCTCGCCGCAGATCACGCTGCGCACCGACGGGCAGGACGCTCGCCGCCCCTCGTTTGCGCTGAACCGCGTCGGCGCGAACATCAACCTGCGCTTCGCCGCGATCCCGCTCGGCCACGAGTTCACCTCGCTCGTGCTGGCCCTGCTGTGGACGGGCGGCCATCCGCCCAAGGCCGAGCAGGACGTGATCGAGCAGATCAAGGCACTCGACGGTGACTACACCTTCGAGGTCTACATGTCGCTGACCTGCCACAACTGCCCGGACGTGGTCCAGGCGCTGAGCCTGATGGCCGTGCTCAACCCGAAGGTGAAGGTCACCATCGTCGACGGCGGCCTCTTCCAGGCCGAAGTGGAAGAGCGCCAGATCATGGCCGTGCCGGCCGTGTTCCTGAACGGCGAGATGTTCGCCTCCGGCCGCATGACGGTCGAGGAGATCGTGGCCAAGCTCGACACGAAGTCGGGTGAGCGCGAGGCCGCCAAGCTCGATGCACGCGAGCCCTACGACGTGCTCGTGGTCGGCGGTGGCCCGGCCGGCGCCGCAGCAGCCGTGTACGCGGCGCGCAAGGGCATCCGCACCGGCGTGGCGGCCGAACGCTTCGGCGGCCAGGTGAACGACACACTGGCGATCGAGAACTACATCTCGGTGCTCGAGACCGACGGCCCGAAGTTCGCCATGTCGCTGGAGCAGCACGTGAAGGCGTACGACGTCGACGTGATCAACCTGCAGCGCGCCGAGAAGCTGATCCCGGCGGCCCAGCCGGGCGGCCTGGTCGAAGTGCAGTTCGCGAGCGGCGGCTCTTTGAAGAGCAAGACGGTGATCATTTCCACCGGCGCCCGCTGGCGCAACGTCAACGTGCCCGGCGAGCAGGAGTACAAGAACAAGGGCGTGGCCTATTGCCCGCACTGCGATGGCCCGCTGTTCAAGGGCAAGCGCGTGTCGGTGATCGGCGGCGGAAACTCGGGCGTCGAGGCCGCGATCGACCTCGCGGGCGTGGTGTCACACGTGACGCTGTTCGAGTTCGCCGACAAGCTTCGCGCCGATGCCGTGCTCGTGAAGAAGCTCGAGAGCCTGCCCAACGTGGTGATCCACACCAACGCGCAGACGACCGAGATCACCGGCGACGGCCAGAAGGTCAACGGACTGACCTACACCGACCGCGCGACCGGCGAGTCGAAGCACGTCGAGCTCGAAGGTGTGTTCGTGCAGATCGGCCTGGTGCCCAACACCGAGTGGCTGAAGGGCACGGTGGAGCTGAGCCGCTTCGGCGAGATCGTGGTCGATGCCAAGGGCGCGACCTCGGTGCCGGGCGTGTTCGCCGCCGGTGACGTGACGACCGTGCCGTTCAAGCAGATCATCATCGCCGCCGGGGATGGTGCGAAGGCAGCGCTTGGTGCCTTCGACCACCTGATGCGCAGCTGATGTCCCTGCTCCCGATGAAAAGCGGCGCCTCGTGCGCCGCTTTTTCCTTCAGGGGGTGATCGCGTCCAGCAGCTCGGTCTCGACCTGGATCTGCAGCTTGTTCTGCTGCAGCGCCGAGCCGTCGATCAGGAAGGTGTCTTCCACCCGCTCGCCCAGCGTCGTGATCTTGGCAAGCTGCAGGTTGATCTTGTGCTCCGCCAGCACGCGGGCAATGGAGTAGAGCAGGCCGGAGCGGTCGCTCGTCGAGACGCTCAGCAGCCAGCGCTGGGCGCGCTCGTCGGGGCGCAGCGTGACACGCGGCGTGATGGGGAAGGACTTCACACGACGTGACAAGCGGCCACGCGACGGCTCGGGCAGCGGGCCCTCGGCCTTCAGAGCCTGCGTCGCCTGCGTCTCCACCAGCGAGATCAGGTCGCGGTAGTGGTGGTCGAGCGTCGGGCTGATCACCTGGAAGGTGTCGAGCGCGTAGCCGGCCTTCGTCGTGTGGATCTTCGCGTCCAGGATGTTGAAGCCGGCGCTGTCGAAGTAGCCGCAGATGCGGGCGAAGAGGTCAGGGCGATCCGGTGCGTAGACCAGCACCTGCAGGCCTTCGCCCAGCGACGACAGGCGGGCCCGCACCACAGGCTCTTTCGAGTCGACGTGGCGGAACAGCGAGCGGGCGTGCCAGGCGATGTCGCCGGCGTCGTGACGCACGAAGTAGCTCAGCTCCAGCGTCTGCCACAGCGGGCCCTCGGTGCCGGGCAGCAGCGAATAGAGGTTGAGCGTGTGCCGCGCTTCCTGCTTGCGCGACTCGATCTCGGCGTCGACGTTGGGCCGGGAACCGCCCAGCGCGCGCAGCGTGAGCCGGTACAGGTCTTCCAGCAGCTTGCCCTTCCAGGCGTTCCACACCTTGGGGCTGGTGCCGCGGATGTCGGCCACCGTCAGCAGGTAGAGCGCGGTCAGGCGGCGCTCGGTGCCCACGAGCTTGGCGAAGCCTTCGATCACCTCCGGGTCGCTCAGGTCCTCTTTCTGCGCGATGCGCGACATGGTGAGGTGGCCCTTGACCAGGAACTCGCAGAGCTGCGTGTCGTCGCGCGTGAGGCCGTGGTCGCGGCAGAAGCGGCGCACCTCGGTGGCACCGAGGTCCGAGTGGTCACCGCCGCGACCCTTGGCCACGTCGTGGAAGAGGGCGGCGATGTAGAGCACCCACGGCCGATCGAAGGTCGACGCGAGCTGCGAGCAGAACGGGTACTCGTGCGCGTGGTCGGCGATGAAGAAGCGGCGCACGTTGCGCAGCACCATCAGGATGTGCTGGTCCACGGTGTAGACGTGGAAGAGGTCGTGCTGCATCTGCCCGACGATGCGGCGGAACACCCAGAGGTAGCGCCCGAGCACCGAGGTCTGGTTCATCAACCGGAAGGCATGCGTCTGGCCTTCGGGCTGCTGCAGGATCTCCATGAAGGTGTGCCGGTTCACCGGGTCGCGGCGGAAGTCGCCGTCCATCACCTCGCGGGCGTTGTAGAGGGCGCGCAGCGTGCGTGCCGAGAGGCCCTCGATGCCGTGCGTCTGCTGGAAGACGAGGAAGGTCTCGAGGATGGCGTGCGGGTTGCGCTCGTAGAGGTCGTCGCTCGCCACTTCGAGAAGGCCGCCGCGGTCGAGGAAACGCTCGTTGATCGGTTGCATCGGCGCGTCTTGCACGCCGTGGATGCGCTCCTCGATGTTGAGGACGAGGATCTGGTTCAGCTGGGCCACCGCCTTCGCCGCCCAGTAGTAGCGGCGCATCAGCACTTCGCTCACTCGCTGGCCCTTGGGCGCGGTGTAGCCGAAGCTCTCGGCCACGGCGGTCTGCAGGTCGAACACCAACCGGTCTTCGCGCCGGCCCGCGACCATGTGCAGCCGCGCGCGGATCAAGCGCAGCACGCCTTCGTTGCGCTGCAACTGCTTCACTTCGAACGGCGTGATGAGTCCCTTGCCAGCCAGCTCCGTCCAGCTGCGGCCGAGGCCTGCGGCACGCGCCACCCAGATCAGCACCTGCAGGTCGCGCAGGCCACCGGGGCTTTCCTTGCAGTTGGGCTCCAGCGAGTAGGGCGTGTCCTCGTACTTCTGGTGGCGCTGGCGCATCTCGAGCGTCTTGGCGCGGAAGAAGGCCTTCGGGTCCATCGCGGCGTCGTAGGCGCGGCGGAAGGTTGTGTAGAGCTTCTTCGCGCCGCACAGCGGGCGCGATTCGAGCAACGCCGTCTGCACGGTGACGTCGTTTTCGCTCTCGGCCATGCACTCGCCGACGGTGCGCACGCTGGAGCCGATCTCGAGGCCGATGTCCCAGCAGGCGGTGATGAAACCTTCGATTGACGACTTGAGCGCGTCGTTGGCGCCGATGGTGGAATGCTCGGGCGGCAGCAGCACCAGCACGTCGACATCGGAGTGCGGGTAGAGCTCGCCACGGCCGTAGCCGCCGACCGCCACGAGCGCCGCTCCCGGCGGCATCATGGCGTGCTCCCACAGCTCGGTGAGCGTCTCGTCCACGTGTCGCGCCAGCGCTCGCACCAGGCGACCGGCCTCGGTGGCCGAGGCACGCGACTGGCGGAAGTTGTTCAGCAGCGCCGCCTTGCCTTCGCGGAAGCGGGCGCGCTGCTCGCTGATGCTGCGCCCGACGGGCGCGCTCGGTGCTTCGGCCACGACCGACATGGCCGTGCTCAGACGCTGGCGGCGACGGGTGGTGTGACGAAGGCCGGCGGCGGCGGGCTGCCGGCCGACAGCGTCAGCACTTCATAGCCCGTCTCGGTGACCAGCACCGTGTGCTCCCACTGCGCCGAGAGCGAGCGGTCGCGGGTGACGATGGTCCAGCCGTCGCCGGTCTCGCGGATCTCGCGCTTGCCGGCGTTGATCATCGGCTCGATGGTGAACACCATGCCCGGCACCAGCTCCTCGAGCGTGCCGGGGCGGCCGTAGTGCAGCACCTGCGGCTCCTCGTGGAATTTCTGGCCGATGCCGTGGCCGCAGAACTCGCGCACGATGGAGAAACCGGCGTTCTCCGCAAAGGTCTGGATCGCATGGCCGATGTCGCCCAGGCGTGCGCCGGGCTTGACCTTCACGATGCCTTTCCACATGGCGTCATAGGTGAAGTTGCACAGGCGCTTGGCGGCGATGGAGCCTTCGCCCACCACGAACATGCGGCTGGTGTCGCCGTGCCAGCCGTCCTTGATCACGGTGACGTCGATGTTGACGATGTCGCCGTTCTTCAGCGGGCGGTCGTTCGGGATGCCGTGGCAGACCTGGTGGTTGACCGAGGTGCAGATCGACTTGGGGTAGGGCGTGTAGCCGGGCGGCTGGTAGTGCAGCGGCGCGGGAATGGCGTTCTGGACGTTGACGATGTGGTCGTGCGCCAGCTTGTCGAGGTGTTCGGTGGTGACGCCGGGTTTGACGTGCGGCGTGAGCATGTCCAGCACTTCGGACGCGAGGCGGCCAGCGATGCGCATCTTGGCGGCATCGTCGGCGGTCTTGATGGTGATCGTCATAGGGCCGAGATTGTGCCACCCGGCCCCGTAAAATGCCGGGTTTCCACCGGCGCCCCCACTCCCGGACGGGCGACTGCCGCACCCAGAGCCTCAAGCGTGACCTCCACACCCCAGCATCTGTTGCACTTCGAGGGCGGCAACGCCCTGTCCGCCTTCCGCGCCCAGGCGCTGTTGCCCCGTCTGCAGGCCGTCAACGCCCGCATCACCGGTGTCCATGCCCGGCATGTGCACTGGGTCTGGTGCGACCAGGCGCTCGACGCAGCGAGTCACGAGAAGCTCAAGGCCCTGCTGGTCTACGGCGACCCGTACACCGGGCCGAACGAGGGCACGGTCGTGGTGGTGGCGCCCCGCCTCGGCACGGTCTCGCCTTGGGCTTCCAAGGCGACGGACATCGCGCACAACTGCGGCCTCGCGATTCACCGCGTGGAACGTGTGACGGAATACCGGTTGACGCTGAAAAGCGGGCTGCTCGGCGGCACCAAGGCGCTGACGGCGGAAGAGCTGCAGGCCGCCGCAGCCCTGCTGCACGACCGCATGACCGAAAGCGTGCTGCTGGCGCGCGACGATGCGCGCCACCTGTTCGACGAGCAGCCCGGCAAGCCGATGGAGCATGTCGACGTGCTGGGCCAGGGCCGCAGTGCGCTGGAGAAGGCCAACACCGATTTCGGCCTGGCGTTGAGCGACGATGAGATCGAGTACCTGGTCAACGCGTTCACCGGCCTCAAGCGCAACCCGACCGACGTCGAGCTGATGATGTTTGCGCAGGCCAACAGCGAGCACTGCCGGCACAAGATCTTCAATGCGCAGTTCACCATCGACGGCGTGCCGCAAGAGAAGTCGATGTTCGGGATGATCCGCAACACCCACCAGCTCGCGCCGCAGCACACCGTCATCGCCTACAGCGACAACGCCTCGGTGATGGAAGGCCACGCGGTCGAACGCTGGCTGCCGCAGGGCTACACCAATGCGCCGCAGTACGGGCCGCGCGCCGACACGGCGCATGTGCTGATGAAGGTGGAGACGCACAACCACCCGACGGCGATCTCGCCGTTCCCCGGGGCTTCAACCGGAGCCGGCGGCGAGATCCGCGACGAAGGCGCGACCGGCCGTGGCTCCAAGCCCAAGGCGGGCCTCACCGGCTTCTCGGTGTCGAACCTGCACCTGCCCGGCACGAACGAGCCCTGGGAGCAGCAGCCCTATGGCAAGCCCGAGCACATCGCGAGCCCGCTGCAGATCATGGTCGACGGCCCGCTGGGCGGCGCGGCGTTCAACAACGAATTCGGCCGGCCCAATCTGCTCGGCTACTTCCGTGTCTACGAACAGACCGTCGGCGAGCAGCGTCGCGGCTACCACAAGCCCATCATGATCGCGGGCGGCCTGGGCACGATCTCGGCGTCGCAGACGAAGAAGATCGAGTTCCCCGCGGGCACGCTGCTGATCCAGCTCGGCGGCCCCGGCATGCGCATCGGCATGGGCGGCGGTGCGGCCAGCTCGATGGCCGCCGGCGCGAATGCGGCCGAACTGGACTTCGACTCGGTGCAACGCGGCAATCCCGAGATCCAGCGTCGTGCGCAGGAGGTCATCAACCACTGCTGGTCGCTGGGCGAGGTGAACCCGATCCTCGCGATCCACGACGTGGGCGCGGGTGGCATTTCCAATGCGTTCCCGGAACTCGTCGACGGTGCCGCCAAGGGCGCTCGCTTCGACCTGTCGAAAGTGCCGCTCGAAGAAAGCGGCCTCGCCCCGAAGGAGATCTGGTGCAACGAAAGCCAGGAGCGCTACGTCATCGCGCTCAAGGCCGAGGCGCTGCCGCTCTTCGAGGCGATGTGCGAACGCGAGCGTTGCCCCTTCGCCATCGTCGGCATCGCGACCGACGAGAAGCAGCTGGTGCTCGACAACCCCGGTTCCGACGACAAGCCCATCGACATGCCGATGGAAGTCCTCCTCGGCAAACCCCCGCGCATGCATCGCGACGTGAAGCGCGTGCACCGTGAGTTGCCGGCGCTGGATCTCACCGACGTGTCGCTCGACCAGGTCGCCTTTGACGTGTTGCGCCACCCGACCGTCGCCAGCAAGCGTTTTCTCATCACCATCGGCGACCGCACCGTGGGTGGCCTCGACCACCGCGACCAGATGGTCGGCCCGTGGCAGGTGCCGGTGGCCGACTGCGCCGTGACGCTCGCCGACTACGCCGGCTTCAAGGGCGAGGCGATGAGCATGGGCGAGCGCACGCCGCTCGCATCGCTCGACGCGCCGGCCTCCGGCCGCATGGCGGTCGGCGAGGCGCTGACCAACCTGCTCGCCGCGCCTTTCGACCTGCCGCGCGTGAAGCTCAGCTGCAACTGGATGGCCGCGTGTGGCGAAGCCGGTGAAGACGCGGCGCTCTACGACACCGTGAAGGCGGTCGGCATGGAGCTCTGCCCCGCACTCGGCATCAGCGTGCCGGTCGGCAAGGACAGCCTCTCGATGCGCACCCGCTGGAGCGAGAACGGCCAGGCCAAGCAGGTCACCGCGCCGGTGAGCCTGATCGTCAGCGCCTTCGCCTCGCTCGACGACGTGCGGCCCACGCTGACGCCGCAGCTGCAGCCCGGAGACACCACGCTGATCCTCATCGACCTCGGCCAGGGCAAGGGCCGCATGGGCGGCTCGATGCTGGCCCAGGTGCTCAACCAGTTCGGCCACGAAGTGCCCGACGTCGACGACCCACAGCAGCTCAAGTCGCTGGTCCTCGCCATCAACCAGCTGCGCAGCGAAGGCAGGCTGCTGGCCTACCACGACCGCAGTGACGGCGGCCTCTGGGCGGCGGTGTGCGAAATGGCCTTCGCCGGCCACCTGGGTGTGAGCCTCAACGTCGACATGCTGGTCACGGAAGGCGACGGCATCAGTGACAGCCGCGCCGAATACGGCGACTCGAAGAACTGGGCCACCCAGGTCAGCACCCGCCGCGCCGAGCTGACGCTGCGCGCGCTCTTCAACGAGGAGCTCGGTGTCGTGATCCAGGTGCCCACCGCCGTGCGCAACGAGGTCATGCAGACGCTGCGCGAGCACGGCCTCAGCAAGCACAGCCACTTCATCGGGAAGCCCAACGACAAGGGCGTGGTCGAGGTATGGCGCGACGCCAAGGCCGTCTTCAGCGCCCCGTTGCGCGACCTGCACCAGGCCTGGGACGAGGTGAGCTGGCGCATCGCCCAGTTGCGCGACAACCCCGTCTGCGCGGACCAGGAACACGCGGCCGCGGGCCGCACCGAAGACCCCGGCCTGCACGTGCACCTGACCTTCGAGCCGCAAGCGCCTGCGATCCAGAGCAAGCGCCCGAAGGTCGCCATCCTGCGCGAGCAGGGCGTCAACAGCCACGTCGAGATGAGCTACGCCATGCACCAGGCGGGCTTCGACACCTTCGACGTGCACATGACCGACCTGCAGACAGGCCGTGCGCGGCTCGACATGTTCCAGGGCTTCGTCGCCTGCGGTGGCTTCTCGTACGGTGACACGCTCGGCGCCGGCGAGGGCTGGGCGCGCTCGATCATGTTCAACGGCACGCTGGCCGAGCAGTTCGCCGCCTTCTTCCAGCGGCAGGAAACGTTTGCGCTCGGCGTGTGCAACGGCTGCCAGATGATGGCCGCGCTCGCACGCATCATCCCCGGCGCGCAGGCCTGGCCCAAGTTCACCCGCAACAAGAGCGAGCAGTTCGAGGCCCGCCTGTCGCTGGTGGAAGTGCTGCCGAGCCCGTCGATCTTCTTCGCCGGCATGGAAGGCAGCCGCATCCCCATCGCCGTGGCGCACGGCGAGGGTTACGCCGACTTCTCGCAGCGGGGTGATGCAGGCAAGGTGCACCGTGCGATGCGCTTCGTCGACCACACCGGTGCGCCCACCGAGGCCTACCCCTACAACCCCAACGGCAGCCCGGGCGGCCTCACCTCGGTGACCACCGCCGATGGCCGCTTCACCGTGCTGATGCCGCACCCCGAGCGTGTGTTCCGCAACATCCAGAAAAGCTGGACGAGCGGCGACAAGAGCGCGCACAGCCCGTGGATGCAGATGTTCCACAACGCACGCCGCTGGGCGAAGTAAGGACAGCCAACATGCACAAGCCGCCCGTCAGGTACCTGGTCATCATCGAGTCCGATGGCGCGATGGTCGCCAAGCTCTACGACGCGAACTACAGGCACGAGAACGACATCGACGCCGGCTCTGAAGAGGTGGCGGTGATGACCAAGGGCTTGAAGCCCACGAAGAACGGCAACGATGCCACCTGGTCCAAGGTGCTCGTGGGCCACGGCGAGGTGGAACGCCGGGCGGCCGAGATCTACACCCTGGACGTTTAAGCCACGACAAGAACATGAACATTGCCATCGCCGGCGGGGGCATCGGCGGCTTGACCCTGGCCTTGGCGCTGCACCAGCGCGGCATCTCGTGCACGGTCTATGAAGCGGCGCCGCAGCTGCGCCCGCTGGGCGTCGGTGTGAACCTGCTGCCGCATTCGGTGAAGGAGCTGGCCGAACTCGGCCTGCAGGAGGCGCTGGCTGCGACGGCAATCGAAACCGCATCGCTCACCTACTACAACAAGTTCGGCCAGACGATCTGGAGCGAGCCGCGTGGCCTCGCCGCGGGCTACCCGGTGCCGCAGTACTCCATCCACCGCGGCGAGCTGCACATGATCCTGCTCGACGCGGTGCTGCGCCGCCTGGGGCCGGAGCGTGTGGTGCTGGGCCACCAGCTGACGGGCTTCGTGAACAGTGGCCAGAAGGTGCAGGCGAAGTTCACGCGCCTGCTCGACCACAGCGCGGTCACCATCGAGGCCGATGCGCTGGTCGCGGCCGATGGCATCCACTCCGCGGCGCGCAAGCAGATGTGGCCGAACGAAGGCGCCCCGCGCTATGGCCAGCGCGTGCTCTGGCGCGCGATCACCGAAGGCGAGCCGTTCGGTGACGGCCGCTCGATGTTCATGGCTGGCCACCCCGACGTGAAGTTCGTCGCCTACCCGATCTCGCGCAAGCTGGCCGAGCAGGGGCGCTCGCGCATCAACTGGATCGCCGAGCTGTCGGTGCCCGAGATGCCCACCCGCACCGACTGGAACCGCGAAGTCGACATCAGCGTCTTCGCCGAGCCCTTCGACAGCTGGAAGTGGGAGTGGATCGACATCCCCAAGCTGATCCGCGGCGCGTCGGCCGTCTACGAATTCCCGCTCGTCGACCGCGACCCGCTGCCGCACTGGCGCCAGGGCCGCGTGACGCTGCTGGGCGATGCGGCGCACCCGATGTACCCCATCGGCTCGAATGGCGCCTCGCAGGCCATCCTCGACGTGCGGGCACTGGCCGATTCGCTCGCCGGCAAGGGCAAGCTCGAAGCCGCGCTCGAAGCCTACGAGGCCGAGCGCCTGCCCAAGACGGCCAACATCGTGCTGCTCAACCGCCAGAACGGGCCCGAGCAGGTGATGGCGATCGCCGAGCAGCGTGCGCCGCAGGGCTTCAAGCACATCCACGACGTGATGCCGCGCGAAGAACTCGAAGGCATTGCCGCCCGCTACAAGCAGGTCGCGGGGTTCACGAAAGACCAGGTCAAGAAGGCCTGAGCCTGCCGGCTCAGCGCGGACCGTAGACCACCGCCCGCACGAACTGCGCGGTCGTCGCGGTGAGCTGCGGCAGCTCGCCGATGCGGTCCTGTTCCACCTTCTGCAACACGAGCTCGTTGATGCCACCGACGATGCTCAGCGCGAGCGCAGGCGGCAACGGCGGATGCTGGCGCCCTTCATGCGGCCGGTTCACCACTTCGACGATGAAATCGGCCAGTTGCTGGTTGACGCGCCGCCGCGCCTGCAGACCGGCGGGGCCGAGGCTCAGGATCGCGATGAAGAGCGTCTTGAGCAGGGCCGGGTTGCTGGCCATCGTGGAGAGGTAGGCCTCCAGCGCCTTCTCGGCCTGGGTCAGCGGGTCGTGCGTCGGGTCGATGGCATCGCGCAGCACGCCCAGCGACTGTCGGCTGGCCGCCTCGTAGAGCGCGATCAGGCAGTCTTCCTTGGTGGCGAAATGTTCGTAGAAGGTGCGGCGCGACACCCGGGCGATGGCGGCCAGGTCGGCGATGGTGGTGTCGGCGTATCCCTTGGCGGCCACCGCCTCGGCCATCGCGTCGAGCAGGCGGCGGCGGTGGCTGGTGTCCGGGTCGGCAGAAACGGGCATGTCGTAGACGGGAGCTCGAATTGGTACTTGACAGTACCACGATCGGCCTGCAAATTCGCATCACTGGTACTGATTCGTACCAACACCGTGGAGTTTGCCCGTGACCGACCTCGTGGTTCGCCGCCTGTTGATCGACCTGGAGAGCGACATCCCGCGCCGCTGGTGCGGTGGCGATGCCTTCCGGACGGCCTTGTTCAATGCGCTGTCGATGAGCTTCCCGCTGGGCGAGCAGTTCTTCATCGACTCGGTGCGCGACGGCGTGAAGCAACTGCCTGAGGACCAGCGCGAGCGCTTCGCCAAGGAAGTCCAGGGCTTCATCGGCCAGGAGGCGACGCACCGCCGCATCCACGGCCTCTTCAACGCCCACCTGGACAAGCAGGGCTTCACCAACGCTTGGGAAAAGCGCATCGAGAAACGCACCCGCCTGTTTGACGACGCCGATGTGCGCCACCGTGTGGCCGCCACCGCCGCCACCGAGCACTTCACGGCCATCCTCGCCGAGTGGATGCTGCAGAACACCTGGGCACTCGACGACGCCGAGCCCCGCCTGCGCACGATGTGGATGTGGCACGCCTCGGAAGAGAGCGAGCACCGCAGCACCGCCTTCGACGTCTACGTGGCGCTGGGCGGCAACCACGCGTGGCGCATCAAGTGGTTCAAGAGCGGCACCATCCTCTTCCTCACCGACGTGACACGCCAGACGCTGCGCAACCTGTGGGACGACGGCGCACTGTTCAGCCTCAAGACCTGGCGCAGCGCGTGGAGCTACCTCTTCGGCAAGCGCGGCCTGGTGCGCCTGACCTACGGCCCCTGGAAGGCCTACCTGCGCGAAGACTTCCACCCGCGCCAGCAGGACGACAAGCTGTCGCGGGACTGGCTGCAGGCCAACGCGGGGCAGTTCTCGGTCGTCGGGAAGTGACTAGGCGGCGGTCACCTCGACGGCCACGCCACCCAGCACCGCGTTGCCCGACAGCGGGTCACGCAGCCGCTCGTCGAGCACCGCGTTGAGGTTGGCCCCCGGCCGCTCGGCAGCCACGCTGAGCCGCGCGCCGGGCAGGTGATGGCCCCAGCCGTGCGGGAGGCTGACGACGCCCGGCATCACGCTGTTGCTCACCTCCACCTGCGCTTCGATCGCCTGGCCATCGTGGCCGGTGATGCGGGCGAGCGCGCCGTCGACGAGCTTCAGCCGTGCCGCGTCGGCCGGGTTCACGATCGCCGTGCAGCGGAACGGGCCCTTGGCCAGCAGCGGCAGGTTGTGCATCCAGCTGTTGTTCGAGCGCACGTGGCGGCGGCCGATGATGACCATCTCGGGCAGCGGCTTCGCCATGTCGGCCGCGGCACGTTGCAGGTCGTTCATCAGCAGCGGTGGTGCGAGTTCGACCTTGCCGCTGGGTGTGCGCAGCACTTCAGGAATGCGCGGCTGCAAGGGCCCGAGGTCGATGCCGCCCTCTGCGGCTGCGACCTTCGCGAGCGTGAGGCCGTCGGGCCGGGCGCCGAAGCCATCGCCATAGGGGCCGCTGCGCAGGGACAAATCGAGGCGACGCTCGGGCCCGGTGTGCACCGAAATCTCGCGCATCACGGCCTCGGCGTTCTCCGGCCAGCCGCGCTGCAGCTCCGCGAACATCATCTCGTCGTCGAGCTGCTGCACATCGACGCCTGCACCCTTGCCCTGGAAGAGGCCGATCAGCCTGACGAGGATCTGCCAGTCGCGCAGGTGGCCCTCAGGCGCGGGCAGTGCGGGCGGGCTGAACCGCACATGGTTGCGGTAGGCGAATTGCGGCAGTGCCACGTCGAAGTGCGCATCCTCCAGCGGCGCGAGGCCGGGCAGGATCACGTCCGCATGCCGCGTGGTCTCGTTGAGGTAGATGTCGTAGCTGAGCATGAAGTCGAGCTGGTCCAGCGCCTTCGACACACGTTCGCCGTTGGGGGCCGAGAGCACCGGGTTGCTGGCGATCGTGATGAGCGCCTTCACCTGGCCCGGGCCGCCGGTCTCGATCTCTTCGGCCAGGCAGCCCATCGGCAGCTCGCCGAACACTTCGGGCGCACCGCTCACGCGCGATCGGTGACGGCCGGTGGTGATGCCCTTGCCGATGCCGGGCCTGCCTTCGGTGTTGGCCGAGAAGGCCGCGGACTTGGGGAACATCGCGCAGCCCGGTTCGTCGAGGTGACCGGTGAGCACGTTGAGCACGTCGATGAGCCAGCTGGCCAGCGAGCCATGGGCCTGCGTGCAGGTCCCGAGCCGGCCGTAGACGGCCGCACGCTCGGCCTTTGCCAGATCACGAGCCAACTGACGGATGTCGTCGGCCGCGATGCCGCAGCGGGCCGACACAGCCTCGGGGGTGAAGGGCGTGACGGCCTGCTGGAGCTCCTCGACGCCCGCCACATGCTCGGCGATGCGGCCCAGGCGCACGAGCTTCTCGGCGAAGAGCGTGTGCACCATGCCCAGCATCAGGAACGCGTCGCCACCGGGGCGGATCGGCACGTGGCGGCTCGAGATCTCGGCCGTCTCGGTGCGCCGCGGGTCCACCACGATCAACTGGCCGCCGCGCTCACGGAGCGCCTTGGCCTTGCCGCGGAAGTCGGGCACCGTCCACAGGCTGCCGTTGCTGGCCATCGGGTTGGCGCCGAGCATCAGCAGGAAATCGCAACGCTCGATGTCGGGGATGGGGATGGTCAGCCAGCTGCCGAACATCAGGCCGCTCGACAGCTGCTTGGGCATCTGGTCGAGCGTGGAGGCCGAGAAGATGTTGCGCGAGGCCATCGCCTTCATCAGCCGGCCGAGGTAGAGCATCACGCCGAACTTGTGGCCGGCGGGGTTGCCGACCGTCACGGCCACGCTGTCGTTGCCGTGAGCGGAGCGGATGGGCATGAGCCGGCGCTCGATCTCGGCGAAGGCCTCGTCCCAGCTCGCTTCGACGAAGCGGCCGTCGCGCTTGATGAGCGGCGTCTGCACCCGGTCGGGGTCGTCCTGCAGGTCCTTCAGCGCGACACCCTTGGGGCAGATGTAGCCCTTGCTGAAGCTGTCGCTCTCCTGCCCGCGGATGGCGATGACCTGGCGGCCTTCGACCTGCACGTCGAGCCCGCAGGTCGCTTCGCAGACGGGGCAGATGTGGTGTTTCACGTGGCTCATGCGCTGGTCTCCCTTGGCGTGTGAGACGAGGTTATGCCTGCTGCCGGGCGGCCAGTCCGTCGCTCATGTGACGCACCGCCTGGGCGGTGAAGTCGTCGGCGGGAAAGAAGGTCTCGAGCGCGAGCTCCGAGAGCGTGACGTCGATCGGCGTGCCGAAGACAGTGACGGTGCTCAGGAACGAGAGCACGCCAGCGGGTGTGCGCAGCTGCAGCGGCACCGCGACCGCGTTGGCAGGGATGTGCTCATGCTCGTCAACGCCCTCGGGCACCGGGTAGCCCTGCAGTTCCTTCAGCAATTCGACCAGCACGGGGTCGGCGCTGACGTTGATCTGGTGGCGCAGGCGCTCGAACAGATGCTCGCGCCAGCCCAGCAGGTTGACGATGCGCGGCGCCACGCCCTGCGGGTGCAGGCTGACGCGCAGCACGTTCACCGGCGGCTGCATCAGCTCGGGCGCAATGCCTTCCATGAGCAGCAGCACCGGCTGGTTGTGGGCGAGCATGTTCCAGTGACGGTCGATGGCCAGCGCAGGGTGCGGCTCGTGCGCCTTGAGCAGCCGGTCGACGGTCTGCCGTGCGACGTCCAGGGCCGGGTCGTCGAGCTTGCGCTCCGGGTAGAGCGGCGCGTAGCCGGCCGCGGTGAGCAGGGTGTTGCGCTCGCGCAGCGGCACGTCGAGCTGCTCCGCCAGGTGCAGCACCATCGCGCGGCTGGGCGAGGCGCGGCCGGTCTCGACGTAGCTGAGGTGACGGGTGGAGATGTCGGCATCCATGGCCAGGTCGAGCTGGCTCAGGCGACGGCGCTGGCGCCACTCGCGCAGCAGGGCGCCGAACGGTTGCGCTTGGGACGAGGGCGAGGCGGCGAGGTTGGTGCTCATGGGCCGCACCTTACTCCAGCGCTGCTGCCAGACCCATGACCTGCCAGGTCATGGACCGGCTGCACGGCCCGGCCGAGCATTCAGCACATGCCGCACACCGCGGTGCAACCCCAGGAGATGCTCATGTCACACCTTTCCGTCACCCCGTTCCTGCGCAATGTGTTGATCGCCGATGGCGCGATGGGCGTCGTCACCGCCCTCGTGATGCTGCTCGGCAGCGATGTCCTGCAGCCGCTGCTGCAGCTGCCGGCCTGGCTGATGTTGGTCGGCGGCGCGGTGCTCGCGGCCTATGGGCTGCTCGTCGGCTGGCTGTCGAGGCGTGGCAGCCTGCCGCGCGGTCTGCTGTGGGCGTTGGTCGTGTTCAACCTCGCCTGGGCGTTCGACTTCGCGCTGGTCGCGTTCGCGAGCTGGCTGCAACCGAGCGCACTGGGCCAGGCCTTCCTCGGCGCGCACATCGTCGCGGGGCTGCTCTTCGCGCAGCTGCAGTACATGGCCCTGCAGCGGGACCGCGCGCTGGGTGGGCGCGTTCCCGCCTGAGGGGTCAGGTCTCGTCGACCTCGACTGCGTCGCCGTAGGCCGACATCGGCACGCAGGCGCAGAAGAGGTTGCGGTCGCCGTAGACGTTGTCCACCCGACCGACCGGCGACCAGTACTTCTGCTTCAAGAGGCTCTTCACCGGGTAGGCCGCTTCCTCACGCGAGTAGGGATGCGGCCACTCGTTCTTGAGCAGTGCGGCGGCCGTGTGCGGCGCCGCCTTGAGCGGGTTGTCGTCCTTCGGCCACTGGCCTTGCTCGACACGCGCGATCTCGCGGCGGATGGCGATCATCGCGTCGCAGAAGCGATCCAGCTCGACCAGCGGCTCGCTCTCGGTCGGCTCGACCATCAGCGTGCCGGCGACCGGGAAGCTGAGCGTCGGTGCGTGGAAGCCGTAGTCGATCAGGCGCTTGGCCACGTCTTCGGCGCTGACGCCCGAGCTGTCTTTCAGCGGGCGCAGGTCGAGGATGCACTCGTGCGCGACGCCGCCGCCCTTCACGCCGGCGATGTTGCCGCTGTAGTGGATGTCGTAGTGGTCGGCCAGTCGGGCAGCGATGTAGTTGGCGCTGAGGATGGCGGTCTCGGTGGCCTGCTTGAGTCCTTCGGCGCCCATCATGCGCACGTACATCCAGCTGATCGGCAGCACGGCTGCGTTGCCCAGCGGTGCGGCACTGACGGCGCCGACCTGCTTGTCATGGCCGAGCCCGGCCGCGCGGTGCGCCGGCAGGTAGGGCACCAGGTCTTCCACCACGCACACCGGGCCGACGCCCGGGCCGCCACCGCCGTGCGGGATGCAGAAGGTCTTGTGCAGGTTGAGGTGGCTCACGTCGCCGCCGAACTCGCCCGGTGCGGCGATGCCGACCAGCGCGTTCATGTTGGCGCCGTCCACGTAGACGCGGCCGCCGTGCTGGTGCACGAGGGCGCACAGCTCCTTCACGCGCGTCTCGAACACGCCGTAGGTACTGGGGTAGGTGATCATCACGCAGGCCAGGTTGGCGCTGTGCTGCTCGCACTTGGCCTTGAGGTCGGCGAGGTCGACGTTGCCGTCGGCATCGCACTTGGTGACCACCACCTGCATGCCGACCATCTGGGCAGACGCCGGGTTGGTGCCGTGCGCCGACTCGGGGATCAGGCAGATGTTGCGATGGCCCTCGCCGCGGCCCTCGTGGTACGCCTTGATGATCAGGAGGCCCGCGTATTCGCCTTGCGAGCCGGCATTGGGCTGCAGGCTGATGCCCGAGTAGCCGGTGGCCTGGCAGAGCCAGTCGCGCAGCAGCTGGTCGAGTTCGGCGTAGCCCTTGAGCTGGTCTTGCGGTGCGAAGGGGTGCATCTGGGCGAACTCGGGCCAGGTGATGGGGATCATCTCGCTGGTCGCGTTGAGCTTCATCGTGCAGGAGCCCAGCGGAATCATGCTGCGGTCGAGCGCGATGTCCTTGTCCGACAGGCTGCGGATGTAGCGCAGCATCTCGGTCTCGCTGTGGTGCGTGTTGAAGACCGGGTGGGTGAGGAAGTCCGAGCTGCGGCGCAGGGCGGCGGGGATCAGGTCGGGGGTGGAAGCCAGAGCGTCGACGCTCGGCAGCTTCTCCCCGGCCTTCGCGAAGACCTTCCACAAGAGCGCGAGGTCGTCGCGCGTCGTGGTCTCGTCGAGCGTGATGCAGAGGTAGTCGCCCCAGGCGCGGCGCAGGTTGGCGCCGAGCGAGACGGCACGCTGCATCAGCCGCTCGGTGTCGGCGCCAGTCTTGAGGCCGATGGTGTCAAACACGCCCCATTCCACGTGGTGCGTGGCGGACAGGTCGAGGCCGAGCTGCTTCAGCCCGGCGACGAGGATGCCGGTGTAGCGCGCCACACGCTGCGCGATGCGCGTCAAGCCCTGCGGCCCGTGGTACACGGCGTACATGCTCGCCACGACGGCCGGCAGCACCTGCGCCGTGCAGATGTTGGAGGTGGCCTTCTCGCGGCGGATGTGCTGCTCGCGCGTCTGCAGCGCGAGGCGGTAGGCCGGCGCGCCGTGCGCATCGACGCTCACGCCGACCAGGCGGCCGGGCATCGAGCGCTTGAACTCGTCGCGCACCGCGAGGTAGGCGGCGTGCGGGCCACCGCAGCCCATGGGCATGCCGAAGCGCTGGGTGGTGCCCACCGCGATGTCGGCGCCCATCTCGCCAGGAGTCTTCAGCAGCGTGAGCGCCAGCAGGTCGGCGGCCATGATGAAGGCGGCTTTCTTCGCGTGCACGGACGCGACCTCGGCCGTCCAGTCGTAGAGCCAGCCGCTGCTCGCGGGGTACTGCACCATCGCGGCGAAGTAGTCGTCGGCGGCGATGGCGGCCTTCCACTCGTCATGCGAATTCGCTTCTTTCACGACCAGGCCCAGCGGCCTGGCGCGGGTGTGCAGCACTTCGAGCGTCTGCGGGTGCACGTCGCCCGAAACGACGAAGACGTTGCCCGTGGCCTTGACGCTGCGCTTGGCGAGCGTCATCGCCTCGGCCGCAGCGGTGGCCTCGTCGAGCATCGACGCATTGGCAATCGCGAGGCCGGTCAGGTCGCACACCATGGTCTGGAAGTTGACCAGCGCCTCCATGCGGCCCTGCGAGATCTCGGCCTGGTAGGGCGTGTAGGCGGTGTACCAGGCCGGGTTCTCGAGGATGTTGCGCAGGATGACACCCGGCGTGTGCGTGCCGTGGTAGCCCTGGCCGATGAAGCTCTTGAGCACCTTGTTCTTCGACGCGATGGCCTTCAGCTCGGCCAGCGCATCGGCCTCGGTGACCGGCGCGGGCAGCTGCATCGGCGTCGGGCGGGCGATGGCGCGCGGCACGATGCTGTCGATCAGCGCACGGCGCGAGGCGGCGCCGATGGCCGAGAGCATGCGGCGCTCGTCCTCGGGTTCGATGCCGATGTGGCGGGCCACGAATTCAGACGGGTTCTCGAGTTCACCGAGGGGCTTCAGGGCAGACATCAGCATTTCTTTTCCAGCAGCGAAGGGCAGGGCGGGGCGGGAAGCGGGGAAATCAGGCGTTCTTCACGAGCGCGTCGTAGGCGGGCGCGTCGAGGAGACCTTCAAACTCGGCCATGTCGCTCACCTTGACCTTGAAGAACCAGCCGTTGCCCAGCGGGTCGCTGTTGGCGAGCGACGGGTCGGCGCGCAGGGCTTCGTTCACCTCCACGATCTCGCCGCTGACGGGCATGTAAATGTCGGCAGCCGCCTTCACCGACTCGACGACACCCGACACCTCGCCCTTCTTGAACGTGCGGCCCACTTCGGGCAAATCGACGAAGACCACGTCACCCAGAGCATCCTGCGCATGCAGCGTGATGCCGACGGTGGCGGCCTCATGGTCCTCGATGTTGATCCACTCGTGGTCGGCGGTGTACATGGTCGTCATGGAAAGGCTCCTGTTTGGGATGTGTTGAATCGGGTTTCAGCCGCGGTGATAACGGTGCGGCGTGAAGGGCATCGGCGCGACGCGCATTGGCTGGCGCTTGCCGCGCACCTCGGCATACACCTCGTGGTGCGCAAGCGCATGGTTGGCGGCGAGGTAGGCCATGGCAATCGGCTGGTTGACGGTGGGTGACAGCGTGCCGCTGGTCACATGGCCGAGCTTGTGGCCCTTGGCGTCGACGATGACGGCGCCTTCGCGTACGGGCACACGCTCCAGGCCGAGCAGGCCGGCGCGCTTGATCGGGGCACCGCTCGCGAGTTGCGATTCGATGACGCTGGCCCCAGGGTAGCCGCCAGCGCGCGCACCGCCGGGGCGGCGCACCTTCTGGATCGCCCAGGTGAGGCCGGCTTCGACCGGGGTCGTAGTCTCGTTGATGTCATGGCCGTAGAGGCACAGGCCCGCTTCGAGGCGCAAGGTGTCGCGTGCACCGAGGCCGGCCGGTTTCACTTCCGGCAATGCAAGCAGGGCGCGCGCCAGGGCAACGGCGTGATCGGCGGGCACCGAGATCTCGAAGCCATCTTCGCCGGTGTAGCCGGAGCGGGTGACAAAGCAGTCGGCGCCGGCGATATGGGCCGACATGCCGGTCATGAAGGTGAGCCTGGCGACGTCTGGATTGAGCTTGCGCAGTGCGTCGACCGCCTTCGGCCCCTGCAGCGCGAGAAGCGCACGGTCGGGCAGCGGTTGCACGGTGCAGCGGTGGCCGATGTGGGTGATGAGGTGGCGGGTGTCGGCGGCCTTGCAGGCGGCGTTGACCACGACGAAGAGGTCGCCTTCGCGGCGCGTGATCATCAGGTCGTCGAGGATGCCGCCGCTGGGGTTGGTGAAGAGCGCGTAGCGCTGCTTGCCCACCGGCAGGTCGACCACGTCGACCGGCACCAGCGTTTCGAGCGCCTTGGCCGCGTCGTCGCCGACGAGGCGCAGCTGGCCCATGTGCGAGACATCGAAGAGCGCCGCCGATTCGCGGCACTGCTTGTGCTCGGCAATGATGCCGCCGGGGTAGTTGACCGGCATCTCGTAGCCGGCAAAGGGCACCATCTTGGCGCCCAGCTCCAGGTGCAGGGCGTGCAGCGGTGTCTTGAGCAGGGCGGCGGGGGCGACAGCAGCAACGGCATTTGCGGACATGGCAGTCTCCGAGGGCATTGTTGAAAAACAAGTGTTCTCCACCGGGGTGAAAAACGCTTGCAATGCCCTCACTGTCCGCTTTACCTGAGAGATTGGCGAGGGCCGCTCACGCAGCACCCGCTTGCCCCTTCGGTGGGCCCACTCGGGGTGGGCCTCTCTCCAGCGAGGAACGCCCCGTTTCCGGAGCGTTTTGTCAGTCCTTTTGCCTGAGCGTTCGAGCAGGGCCCTGCGCCTTCGGCGGCTTCACGGGGAAGCTCTCTCCTGACGACGGGGAGTGTAGCTCCCCCGGTCGATCACATGCCCGAATAATTCGGGCCGCCGCCGCCTTCGGGCGTGACCCAGACGATGTTCTGCGTCGGGTCCTTGATGTCGCAGGTCTTGCAGTGCACGCAGTTCTGCGCGTTGATCTGCAGGCGCTCCTTGCCGGCGTTGGCCTCGTCGGGCACGAACTCGTACACGCCGGCCGGGCAGTAGCGGCTCTCGGGGCCGGCGTACTTGGCGAGGTTGATGTTCACCGGCACCGACTTGTCCTTCAGCGTCAGGTGTGCCGGCTGGTGCTCTTCGTGGTTGGTGTTGGAGATGAACACCGAGCTCAGGCGGTCGAAGGTGAGCTTGCCGTCGGGCTTCGGGTACTCGATCTTCGGGCACTGGTCGGCCGGCTTCAGGTAGGCGTGGTCGGGCTTGTCGCGGTGCATCGTCCACGGCGGCGACTTGATGCCGAGTTTCGGCAGCAGCCAGTACTCGATGCCGGTGCCGATGGTGCCGCCCCACAGGCCCCACTTGAACCACGCCTTCCAGTTGCGAGCCTGGTGCAGTTCCTTGTAAAGCCAGCTGGCTTCGAAAGCCTTGGGATAGGCCGCGAGCTCATCGGCCTGGCGGCCGGCGGTCACGGCTTCGAACGCGGCCTCGGCGGCCAGCATGCCGGTCTTCATGGCGGCGTGGCTGCCCTTGATGCGCGGGCCGTTGAGGAAGCCGGCATCGCAGCCGATCAGCGCACCACCCGGGAACACCGTCTTGGGCAGGCTCAACAGGCCGCCCGCGGTGATGGCGCGCGCGCCGTAGCTCAGGCGCTTGCCGCCTTCGATGTGCTTGCGGATCGCGGGGTGCGTCTTCCAGCGCTGCATCTCCTCGAAGGGGCTCAGCCACGGGTTCTCGTAATTGAGGCCGGTGATGAAGCCGAGCACCACCTTGTTGTCTTCCATGTGGTACAGGAAGCCGCCGCCGTAGGTGTCGCTCTTCAAGGGCCAGCCTGCGGCGTGGATCACCAGGCCCGGCTGATGCTGCTTCGGGTCGACCTCCCACATCTCCTTCACGCCGATGGCGTAGCCCTGCGGGTCACGGCCGTCATCGAGCTTGTACTTGGCGATCAGCTGCTTGCCGAGGTGGCCACGCGAGCCTTCGGCGAACAGGGTGTACTTGCCGTGCAGTTCCATGCCGAGCTGGAAGTTGTCGGAGGGCTCCCCCTGCTTGTTGATGCCCATGTTGCCGGTCGCGATGCCCTTGACCGAGCCGTCTTCGTTGTAGAGCACTTCGGCGGCCGCGAAGCCGGGGAAGATCTCCACGCCCAGTGCTTCGGCCTGCTGCGCGAGCCAGCGCACCACGTTGCCGAGGCTGATGACGTAGTTGCCGTCGTTGTGGAAGTTGTCGGGCATCAGGAAGGCCGGCGTGCTCATCACGCCGGTCTCCGACAGGAAGAGCGCTTCGTCCTTGGTGACGGGCTGGTTGAGCGGAGCGCCGAGCTCCTTCCAGTTCGGGAAGAGCTCGTTCATCGCGATCGGGTCCATCACGGCGCCGCTCAGGATGTGCGCACCGGGCTCCGAACCCTTTTCGAGCACGACCACCGAGATGTCCTTGCCAGCCTTCTCGGCCAGCTGCTTGAGGCGGATCGCTGCCGACAAGCCTGCCGGGCCGCCGCCAACGATGACCACGTCGTATTCCATGGCCTCGCGGGGACCGTACTGGGCAAGTATTTCGGCGGGGGTCATGCAGTCTCCTTGGATGAACAATCGCCGCGCATTCTAATTGGCCGATCGGTCGAAAAGAACGATCGTTCGCTTCTAAGTTCAAGCCAGTTGGTGATGAAGCCTGCACTGCAGGCCGCGTGCTATCTTCATCGCCATCCATTGCAGTACGACATCACAGAGGAGAAGTACATGGCCTACACGATCGACCTGTCCGGCCGCGTGGCACTGGTCACCGGCGCGTCGAGTGGACTTGGCACTCAATTCGCGAAGACGCTCGCCACGGCCGGCGCAGCCGTCGTGCTGGCGGGCCGCAGGGTGGAACGTCTCAAGACCTTGCGCGCCGAGATCGAAGCGGCCGGCGGCGACGCGCACGTGGTGCGCCTCGACGTGACCGACCCCGACAGCATCAAGGCCGCCGTCGCCCACGCCGAGACCGAGACCGGCGCGATCGACATCCTGGTCAACAACTCCGGCGTGAGCACCACGCAGAAGCTCACCGACGTGACGCCCGAGGACTACGACTACGTGATGGACACCAACACCAAGGGTGCCTTCTTCGTGGCGCAGGAGGTGGGCAAGCGCATGCTGGCGCGCGCCAAGGGCGCGGCGCCGGGCACCTTCACCGGCGGGCGCATCGTCAACATCGCCTCGATGGCCGGCCTGAAGGCTCTGGGCCAGATCGGCGTGTACTGCATGAGCAAGGCCGCGGTGATCCACATGACGCGTGCGATGGCGCTCGAGTGGGGGCGCTACGGCATCAACGTGAACGCGATCTGCCCCGGCTACATCGACACCGAGATCAACCACCACCACTGGAATACCGAGCAGGGCCAGAAGCTCATCAACATGATGCCGCGCAAGCGCATCGGTGCGCCGCAGGACCTGGACGTGGTGCTGACGATGCTGTGCTCGAACGAGAGCCACTTCGTGAACGGCGCTGTCATTCAAGCTGACGACGGATTCGCGATCTGATGAGACCGCTGTCGCTTCTTGAAGCGCGCGTGCTCGGCGTGCTCATCGAGAAGGCGCACACCGTGCCCGACAGCTACCCGCTGTCGCTCAATTCGCTCACGCTCGGCTGCAACCAGAAGACCGCGCGCGACCCGGTGATGAACGCCACCGAGTCGGAAGTGCAGGGCGCCATCGATTCGCTGAAGCTGCTGCACCTGGTGTTCGAGTCGAGCGGCTCGCGCGTCGCGCGGTACGAGCACAACATGGGCCGGGCGATGGGCCTGCCGTCGCAGAGCGTGGCGCTGCTGGCGGTGCTCGCGCTGCGGGGCCCGCAGACGAGCTCCGAATTGCGCGCCAACTGCGACCGGCTGCACCGCTTTGCCGATGTGTCGTCGGTGGAAGCGTTTCTCGAAGAGCTGGCCGCGCGCAACGAAGAAAAGGGCGGCCCGCTCGCGCTCAAGCTGCCGCGCGCGCCCGGTGCGCGCGAGCCACGCTGGACGCACCTGCTGTGTGGTGCCGTCGATGTTTCGGCGATGCCGGTTGCGCCGCCATCAGATGACTTCGTGGCCACCAGCGAGCTTGCTGCGCTCAAGTCACAGCAGGCCGCCATGCAGAACGAGCTGGCCGAGCTGCGCGCCCTTGTCGATCGTTTGTATTCAGAATTGGGTGTGAGCAAGACTTAAAGCGACAGCCTGGGAGGGCGCGATGCGCATCGAGATTCCCGAGCAGAAGCGCCTCTGGCGCGCCTGGGCCGGCGTTGCGATGCTGCTGCTGTGCATGGGTGCCTTCGCGCAGGTGCCGATGGTCGAGTTGTCGTCCGACGAGCAGGCCTGGGTGCGCAGCCACCCGGTGCTGCGCCTCGGCGTGGGGCGCGAATACCCGCCGTACTACTTCGCGCCGCCGGAGCCGGGGCAACCGCACGGCTTCATCATCGAGACCATCGCCCTCTGGGCCGAGCGGGTGGGCATGCGGCTCGAGTTCAAGCGCTACGACAGCAACGAGGCCGCCGTGCGGGCGCTGCGGGAAGGCCAGGTCGACATGCTGCCGTATGCGCCGCCTCGCCGCGAGGACAGCGCCGTGCTCCACACGCTGCCGGTGTTCGCCGGCAACCAGGTGCTGGTGGCGCGGCGCGACCTGCCCGACATCTCGGCCACCGACAACTTCGGCCAGTACCGCGTGGCGGTGGTGGAGGAGACGCCCGCCGCGACGCTGATGGCCGCCCGCTTTCCGCAGGCGCAGGTGCTGCGCTTCGCCACGCCGGAGCAGGCGCTGCGCGCCGTCGCGTCAGGCTCGGCGGATCTCTTCGTCGGCTATCAGCAGGTGGTGGTCTACCACGTCGAAAAGCTGCTGCTGGCGAACCTGGCCGTGCGCCGCAACCTCGGGCCGGGGCCGGTGCCGATCGGGCCGACGGTGCGGCGCGACGCGAAGGAACTGCGCGCGGTGCTGTCGCATGCCGTCGATTCCGTCACCGCCGCCGACCGCTCGCTGCTGGCCGCGCGCTGGCTGCCCGCAGGGGCGCTCCGCGCCGTCTCCGGTGAGGCGGCGCAGCTCACGCCGGCCGAGCTGGAATGGGTGGGCCGGCACGGCAACATCCGCGTGGGCTTCGATGCGAGCTTCTCGCCGATCACGAGCCAGGGCGATCTCAACGACCCGCAAGGCATGGGCATCGACTACCTGCGCCTCGTGGCGCGCAAGACCGGCCTCGCGATCCAGCGCGAAGTGGGCTCGTCGTTCGCCGATGTCTATGCGCGTGGGGCGGCGGGTGAGCTGGACGTGATCGTCGGCCTGGTGCGCACGCCGCTGCGCCGGGCGGACTATGAATTCGTCGGCCCGTTCGCGCGCGTGCCGACCGCCATCGTGATGCGCGACGACGACACCTCGCTCATCACCGACACGCGCGAGTTCGGTGTGCGCAAGGTGGCGCTGCTTCGGCAGCACTTCCTCATCCCCGAGTTGCGGGCGCGGCACCCCGGCGTCCACCTCGTCGAGCTCGACCGCCAGGACCAGGTGCTCTCGGCGGTGGCCGAAGGGGCGGCCGATGTGGCGCTGGGCAACGTGAAGGTGGTGAACGAACTGCTCGAGCGGCGCTTCGGCGGCAACCTGCGCATCACCGGCACGGTGTCAGGCGGCGACAGCGAGCTCTATTTCGGCGTGCGGCGTGACCAGCCCGAGCTCACGCAGATCCTGCGCAAGGGGCTCGATGCGGTGAGCGAGGCCGAGGCCGCAGCCATCGCGCAGCGGTGGCTGGTGGTGACGGTGCAGCCCGGCGTGCCGTGGGCGAAGCTGCTCGCATGGGGTGGGCCGGTGCTGCTGGCCTTGCTGATCGGCATGGGGCTGCTGTGGCGCAGCCGCCGTGGCATGGCAGAGGCCCGTGCGATCGAGGCGCGCGGGCGGCGTCTGGCCGAAGAGGCGGTGGCCACGCGCGGTCGCTTCCTGGCGTACCTCTCGCATGAGCTGCGCGGCACGCTCGGTGCCGTGGCGAGTGGCGCCGAGATGGCGAAGACGCAGCGCGATCCGGCCTTCCAGGAGCGGCTGCTCGATGCGATGGCCGAGTCCATGCGCGGCTTGAGCCAGGTGCTGGAGACGACGCTGGCCTACGAGCAGACGCTGGCCAAGCCGGTGCAACTGCAACCCGAGCCCTTGAGCCTGTCGGTGCTGTGGACACGGATGACGGCACCGGGCGAACTCGCCGCACGGCAGAAAGGGCTGGTCTTCGAGTCTCGATGCGAAGCCGGCGACCAGACCGTGGTGGTCGACGCGCCGCGGCTTCAGCAGGTGGTGACCAACCTGCTGCAGAACGCGGTGAAGTTCACCGACAAGGGCACCGTCTCGGTGGTCGGCCGCTGGGTGGGCGGGCCCGATGAAGAGCAGCCCCCGCTTTTCGAGGTGGCCGTGACCGACAGCGGCCCCGGCATGACGGCCGAGGAGCTGGCGCAGATCTTCGAGCCGTATTCGCAGGGCCGCGCCGGCATGCGGCTGGGGCAGGGCGTGGGCCTCGGGCTGGCCATCAGCCGGCAGATCGTGGCGGCGATGGGCGGCACGCTGCAGGCCCACAGCGAGACGGGCAAGGGCTCCACCTTCGTCCTGCAGGTGACGCTGCCGCCTGCGACGGCAGCGAGCTGAGCGCTCAGGCGCTCAGCAGCTTGTGCACCAGGTCGGGCGTGGTGCTGGCGGCGTACTTGCGCATCAGCCGGGCGCGATAGACGTCGACGGTGCGGGGGCTGATGCCCAGCCGCTTGCCGATCAGCTTGCTGGTCAGGCCGTCGATCAGCAGCGCGGCGATCTCGCGTTCACGTGCGGTGAGCTCTGCCTTCAGTTGCCGGCGCGACGAGAGGTCTTCGAACGACCACACGCCCGCCGCGTGCGGTTGCTTCGGGTCAAGCGCGCGGCCCGACACGTGGCACCAGAAGAGCTGCCCGCGGTGCGGGCCGTCGACGCGCTTCATCACCCGTTCGTCGGCATACCAGCCGCTGGCATCGAGGCTGGCCACGATGCGCTGGCCGGTGCGCTCGAACTCGTCGTGCGTGGGGTAGAGGATCTCGAACGACTGCCCGATCACCTGCTCCTTGCTCGCGCCGAACATCTCCAGCAGCTGCTGGTTGCAGTCGAGCATCAGGCGATTGCGCGACAGCACCAGGCCCACCGGCGCGTGCTCGAAAGCGGTGCGGTAGTCGTCGGGGGTGAGCGCCATGTCAGCGGAGGTCGAAGAAGGTGAAGGCAAGGAAGGAGTAGGCAAGAAAAAAGGGAGGCCGGGTATGTGGTTAGTGAATTCTACGTAACGACTACGTAATGCGTTACGTAGTACGCTTGCGCGCTGCAAATATTCCTTGCTGGAGGCGTGATGAACAAGGTTTACGCGAGTGCCGCGGAGGCACTGAAAGGCGTCGTGAAGGACGGGCAACTGCTCGCCGTGGGCGGCTTCGGCCTGTGTGGCATTCCCGAGGCGCTGATCGCGGCCTTGCGCGACAGCGGGGTGAAGAACCTCACCGCCATTTCCAACAACGCCGGCGTCGATGGCTTCGGCCTCGGCCAGCTGCTCGAGACGCGCCAGATCAAGAAGATGATCTCGAGCTACGTCGGCGAGAACAAGGAGTTCGAGCGCCAGTACCTGGCCGGTGAACTCGAGCTCGAATTCACGCCGCAGGGCACGCTGGCCGAGAAGCTGCGCGCCGGTGGCGCCGGCATCCCGGCCTTCTTCACCCGCACCGGGGTGGGCACCATCGTCGCCGAAGGCAAGGAAACCCGCGAGTTCGACGGCCAGCTCTACGTGATGGAAAAGGCGCTCGTGCCCGACGTCGCGCTCGTCAAGGCGCACACCGCCGACAAGAGCGGCAACCTCGTGTTCCGCCGCACCGCGCGCAACTTCAACCCGGCGTGCGCGATGGCCGGCAAGATCACCATCGTCGAGGTGGAAAAGATCGTGGAGACCGGCGAGATCGACCCCGATGCCGTCCACCTGCCGGGCATCTACGTGCACCGCATCGTGCTGAACGCCACGCCCGAGAAGCGCATCGAAAAGCGCCTCACCCGTCCGGCCGCTTAAGGAGATCGACATGCCCTGGACCCAAGACGAAATGGCCGCGAAGGCCGCTTCCGAGCTGAAGGATGGCTTCTACGTCAACCTCGGCATCGGCATTCCCACGCTGGTGGCCAACCACGTGCCGGCCAACATCGAGGTGTGGCTGCAAAGTGAAAACGGCATGCTCGGCATCGGCCCCTTCCCGACCGAAGACGAGGTCGACGCCGACCTCATCAACGCCGGCAAGCAGACCGTGACGACCATCCCCGGCACCAGCATCTTCGGCTCGCACGACAGCTTCGCGATGATTCGCGGCGGCAAGATCAACCTCGCCATCCTCGGCGCGATGCAGGTCAGCGAAAAGGGCGACCTCGCCAACTGGATGATCCCCGGCAAGATGGTCAAGGGCATGGGCGGCGCGATGGACCTGGTGGGGGGTGTGCCGCGCGTGCTGGTCGTGATGGAGCACGTGGCCAAGAAGAAGGATGGCACCACCGACCTCAAGATCCTGCCCAAGTGCACGCTGCCGCTGACGGGCGTGGGCGTGGTCAACCGCATCATCACCGACCTCGCGGTGATGGACGTGACGCCGCAAGGCCTGAAGGTCGTGGAGATGGCCCCTGGCGTGACGCGCGAAGAGCTGCAGAGCAAGACCGGCGTGCCGCTGCATTGAGCGGCTTGCTGCCCGATGAAAAGGCCGCGCTCAGCGGCCTTTTTTGATGGCGTTCGCGGCTTCGGGCACGAGGGCCGGGCCCTTGTAGATGAAGCCGGTGTAGAGCTGGACGAGGTCGGCTCCGGCGGCGATCTTCGCGCGAGCATCGTCGCCGCTCATCACGCCGCCCGCGCCGATGATCGGCACCTCGCGGCCGAGTGCGGCGCGCAGGAGCGAGATCACGCGGTTGCTGGCCTCGAACACCGGCGCGCCCGAGAGGCCGCCGGTCTCTTCGCCATGGTGCAGGTGCTTCACCTTGTCGCGCGCGATGGTGGTGTTGGTGGCGATCACGCCGTCGATGCCGTTCTTGCGGATGGTGGCGGCGATCACCTGAACCTGCGCGTCGTCGAGGTCGGGTGCGATCTTCACGAACATCGGCACCTTGCGGCCGTGCTGCGCGGCGAGCTCCAGGCGGCGCTGTTGCAAGGCCGCCAGCAGCGCGTCGAGCGCTTCGTCGCTTTGCAGCTCGCGCAAGTTCTTCGTGTTGGGCGACGAGATGTTGACCGTCACGTAGTCGGCATGCGGGTACACGCCGTCGAGGCCGATCAGGTAGTCGTCGACCGCGCGCTCGATGGGCGTGGCAGCGTTCTTGCCGATGTTCAGGCCCAGCACGCCGCCTTGCTGGCGGAAGCGGCTGCGCTTCACGTTCTCGATGAAGACGCTCAAGCCTTCGTTGTTGAAGCCCAGGCGGTTGATGAGCGCGTTGGCTTCGGTCAGGCGGAACATGCGCGGCTTCGGGTTGCCTGCTTGCGCCTTCGGCGTGACCGTGCCCACCTCGACGCAGCCGAAGCCCATCGCGCCGAAAGCGTCGATGCAACGGCCGTTCTTGTCGAGCCCGGCCGCGAGGCCGATGCGGTTGGGAAAGCGGATGCCGGCGATCGTCACCGGGTCGTCGACCCGCGCCTGCGACACCGCACAGATCAGCGGCGTGTGCTGGATGCGCGCGAGGGCGCCGAGCGTGAGGTCGTGGGCCTGTTCGGGGTCGAGGCCAAAGAGAAAAGGGCGGGTGAGCGCGTAGGGAACGAGGGGCATGCCGGTACGACTGGCGAGCAGCGTCTTGGATAATCGGGCGATTGTCTTTCAAACACCCCACGCACCATGACTCAGGATGAACTCAAGGCCCTCGTCGGGCAAGCGGCGCTCGACTACGTGGTGCCGGGCAGCATCGTCGGCGTGGGCACCGGCTCGACCGTCAACTGCTTCATCGACGCGCTCGCCGGCATCAAGGACCGCATCGCGGGCGCCGTCTCCAGCAGCGAGAAGAGCAGCGAGCGGCTGCGGGCGCACGGCATCCGCGTGCTCGACAGCAACACCGTCGAGCGCCTGCCGGTCTACATCGACGGTGCCGACGAGATCGACCACCGCGGAAACATGGTGAAGGGGGGCGGTGCTGCGCTCACGCGCGAAAAGATCGTGGCCGACCTCGCCGAGCGATTCATTTGTATTGCCGATGAGTCGAAACTCGTCGATACGCTCGGCAAATTCCCGCTGCCGGTCGAGGTGATCCCGATGGCCGCGACGCAGATCGCCCGGCGTTTCAAGAAGCACGGCGGCGACGCGGTGCTGCGGGCTGGCGTCGTGACCGACAACGGCTGCCACATCCTCGACGTGCGCGGCCTCTCGATCACCGACCCGGCCGGAATGGAAGCCGAGGTCAGTCAATGGCCCGGCGTGGTGACGGTTGGCATCTTCGCGCGCCACAAGGCCAGCGTGTGCCTGTTGGGCACGCCGCAGGGCGTGAAGACACTCACTTTCTGAGCGCTCTCTTCCAGCGGCCGCCGAAAAGCGCGTACCCTCGCGCGTATCGCACCAGGTGCACCCACAGGAAGGATGGCGCATGGCAAAACCCAACTACTCATTCGAAAAGCGCCAGCGCGAGCTGGCCAAGAAGAAAAAGAAGGAAGAGAAGCTGAAGGAAAAGGCCGACCGCAAGGCCGGCGTTGAGCCCGCTCCGAGTGAGCCGGAAGACGCGCCGCCGGCGCAGGACGTGGCGGCGCCGCCCAGCCAGGGCTGACACCCGTTATCCGACCCGCGGCCGGCGAGCGCTGCGGCTGATGAAGCGAGCGGGGGCGATGGCGTCCACGAGGCTGGCTTCGATCGGTGCAGGCGCACCGGCGATCCATGACGCCACCGTGCGCGCTCCGAGCGTGGACCACGTGATGCCACGCGAGCCCAATGCGGTGAAGACAAACAGGCCCGGCAGGCAATGCACGAAGCGCGGCTGGTCGAGCCGCCCCTGTTGATCGGCGGGCGCGGGCACGGCGCCCACCACCGGCAGGCGGTCTTGTGCCGCCGTTCGCCAGCCGACCCGGCCATGCACCGTTTCAATAGGCAAATCCCCAAGCTCAACCCCGGTCAGATCCCGCAGGACCGCGAGGTTGGCCGCGTGGTCGGCGGGGCGAACATCGGGCTCGCGGTCGCCGGGCTGGGACGTGGCGCCGAAGAGCGCCAGCCCGTTGACCTCTGGAAGCACATAGCCTGATCCGGCCAACGGCAGGCGAGGGAGCACGAGGTGCGGTACGAGATCGCGTTGGAAGTGGCTGATCTGGCCGCGCACGATGCCGATGGGCCAGTCGTGCGCGTCGAGCAGGCGCATCGCTTCGGCCGCATTGGCCAGCACCACGCTCTCGGCTTCGTCGAGCACACGGCCCTCTGCATCGAGCAATTGCCAGCTGTCGCCGTGCCGCTTGAGGCGTGAGACGGTCACGCCACCTTGGAACCGCGCCAGCGGTGAGGCTTGCGCCAGCCAGGCGCGGGCCGTTGCCGCGGGGTCGACCCAGCCGCCGCCCGGGTAGAACCATGCGGCCTGACGCAGCGTGACTCCGCTCAAGGCGCTGGCTTCGGCGGGCGACACGGCCTGGACATAGTCCGCCGGCAAGCCGAGTCGCGTGATGACGTCTTGCAGGGCTGCGGGCTGCGCCTCGTCCAGGCGCAGCAAGCCATTGATGGCGCCGGCGACAGACGGGTCTTCCAGGACGCGGCGGATGGCCCTACGTGCCATCAGCGCCGCGGCACGGTTGAATCGGGCGTGGGTGCCGTCCTGGGCGTTCACGATGCCGTGGAAGAGGCCGGCCGGGTTGCCGGATGTCTCGCTCGCGGGCGTGTCGCGCCGGTCGTAGACGGTGCTGCTCCATCCTTCCTGGGCCAGTGCCAGGGCCGTGGCACTGCCGGCCAGGCCCGCGCCCACGATGAGCGCATGCTGAGGTGTGGCGTGTCTCGATGTTCGGGAAGGCGGCCTGCGCGGCACGAATGAGGGCGCGTAGCGGGCGAGGGTGATGTCGCGCTTGCCGCCGGTGCCACGCGCTTCGCGCACATCGAAACCTGCCGAGCGCAAGCCCTCACGGACCGCGCTGGCCGAGGTCCAGGTGGCCAAGGTCGCACCCGGTGCGGCGAGGCGCGCGAGCGCCTTGGCGATGTGGGCGTCCCACATCTCCGCGTTGCGTGCCGGTGCGAAGCCGTCGAGGTAGAAGGCATCGACGTCGGCCACCAGTTCGGGCAGCCAGCTGCGCACGTCGCCGAGGGCAAGCAGCAGGCGCACGCGACCTGCCTCGAACTCGAGCGTGTGCAGGTTGTGCGTGAGAGAGGGCCAGGCATCGACCAGCGTGGCGGCCAGCGTTGGCGCAGGCGATTGTGCGTGGGCGCGCCGCATGTCGTCGGCGGTGAGAGGGTGCTGCTCGACCGAGATGAACACCAGCCGCTCGCATCGGGCCGGGTCGTCGCGCCATGCCTGCCAGGTGGCGAGGAAGTTGTTGCCGAGGCCGAAGCCGGTTTCCAGCACGACGAAGCGCGAGCGGCCCTGCCAGCGCGCTGGCAGCTCATTGCCGCCGAGGAACACATAACGTGCCTGCACGAAGGCACCGGCGCGCGGGTGGTAGATGTCCTGGTAGTGCGCCGAGTACGGCACGCCGTCGTCGGTATAGGCCAGCGTGGCCGCGGTGATGGGCCGGGTGTTCATCCGGCGGCGCGGGCCTGCAGCCACTCGAGCAGGCGGCCGCGGGCATCGGTGAGGCTGCGGTAGGCCAGCACCGCGTCGCTCATGCTTGCGAGCGCATCGTGCAACTGCTGCGCCTGGGCGGCGCTGGCCAGCGCTTGGGTGAGCGGCGTGAGGGTCACATGGATGGTGAACACCGCCTGCTGCAGTCCAGGCAGGGGAATGAAGGTCTGGTGCTCGGTGCGGAAGAAGGCGCGCTCGGCCAGTGTCCGGGCGTCGGCGGTCGCGGGCCAGGGGGCCGGGTCCAATCGCGCCGGGTGGGCATGCAGGCGCGGGTGCCGGGTGATGCTCCACACGTCACGGGACCAGCGCTCGTCACCGGTCACCAGCCGCGCCAGGTGATCGCTGGCCGTCACCAGCCGCTGGTTGTCGGCCACCGGGGCATGGACCTCGGCGAAGTGGCGCCCGACCTTCTCTTCCGGCGCCCAGCCGGATGGAAGGCACACCGCCAGCCAGGGGATGTGGGCGGTGCGGCCATCGATGACGGCGAAGTCTTCGGCAAACGCCAGGCTCAGCAGTGCGGGCAGCCGCCAAGGCGGAGGCAGCGCATGCAGGCACGGGCCGATGTCGGCTTGTGCGTTGGCGTGTGGCTCGAACTGGCCTTCACGCACCGACCAGCCCAGCCACCTGGCATGACCGTGGCCGGCACCGAGGGAGGACCAAGCCTCTGGATGCTCGGCGGCGGCATGCTCGCTGAGGGCCTGCAGCGCGGGAGATGGATCGAAACCTGGCGCGCAGAGCAAAGCCTGGCCGGCGTAGGCGCCGAGCACCGCGAGTTTTTCGCGCAGCGCCCGGTGACCCGGCGCATTGGGGGTCAGCTGTGTCGCACCGGGGGGCAGCCGGCGCAGGCCGGGCTGCATGCGGAACGGGGCGCTGACGCTCGCGAAGTCGAATGCCATCCGCAAATGATGCCCACAAAAGAGAAGGGCCCGCAAAGCGGGCCCGCCTTCGTCTCTGGCCGAGAGGCCTCAGACGCGCTTGCGGTACTCGTGCGTACGGGTGTCGATTTCGATCTTGTCGCCGGTTTCCACAAAGAGCGGCACCGCGATCTCGAAGCCCGTGGCCAGCTTGGCCGGCTTCATCACCTTGCCCGAGGTGTCGCCCTTGACGGCCGGCTCGGTGTAGGTCACTTCGCGCACCAGGCTGGTCGGCAGTTCGACCGAGATGGCCTTGCCTTCATAGAACACCACTTCGACCGGCATCTGCTCTTCCAGGTACTGGATCGCGTCGCCCATGTTCTCGGCCTCGACCTCGAACTGGTTGTACTCGGCATCCATGAAGGCGTACATCGGGTCGGCGAAGTAGGAGTAGGTGCACTCCTTCTTCTCGAGAATGATTTGGTCCATCTTGTCGTCGGCCTTGAAGACGACTTCGGTGCCCGAGTTGTTGAGCAGGCTCTTGAGCTTCATGCGCACGGTGGCGGCATTGCGGCCACCGCGGCTGTATTCGGTCTTGAGGACGACCATCGGGTCCTTGCCGTGCATGATGACGTTGCCGGCGCGAATTTCTTGAGCGATCTTCATAGCGATTCCCGTGGGGGTTTCCGTGTGCGTAGCAGGGGGTGCGCGCGCCGAACGGAACGACCTGTCAGGACGCGCAAAACGGCGGATTTTAGCCTGCTTCCGTGGCGAAACCCACCAGCTGCGTGGTCAAGTCCGGCTGCGCCAGCAACTGTTCACGCCAGTACCGACATGGGGTCGTCCAGTCTGCGGACGAGGGCTCCGGGGTTTGCAAGGGCCAGGGGCCGAGGCCGTTCCATGCGTGCCAGAGCGCGCGCAATCCGGGCACGTGCGGGAACCTGTCGAGAAAGGCATCGAGCTTTGCGGCATGGGCACCATCTGCCTGCGGGTAGATGTGCCACACGAAGGGCTTTCCGGCCCACTGGGCGCGCACGAAGGAGTCTTCGCCGCGCACGAAGTTGAGGTCGCAGCTCCAGAGGAGCCGGTCGTAGTCGGGCTGGCGGAGGTAGGGCAGGGTCTGACACCGCACCTGAGCGGGAAGGCGCGACGGCGCAGTACGGCCGGCCGCGAGCAGCAGCAGGGTGGGCGCCTTCCCGAGGGAGGCGAGCAGTGATTCGAAGGCGGGGTTCTCGTATGAGAACAGGCTCACCAGGCGCTCACCCTCGTGGGGCGTGATGCCGTGCGCCGCCAACCAGGCCTCGCGGTTGAAATGGGCGTGCGCGGCTATCAGATCGGGCTCACGCAGCAAGCCACCGGTGGCCGGAGTGAAGCCGGGGTAGAAGAACCATTTGGTCAAGCCTTTGCCGGGCCCTTGCCACTGCGGCGAAGGCAGTCGGTGGCTGCGCTCGACGTAGGACTCGGCGCTGAGATATTCGAGGTTGATCCAGCGTGGCGGCCGCGTCGCTGCGGCCATGCGTGCAACGAAAGCGTCGGGCACGGTGCAGCCGAAGGCTTCGATGACGACATCGCCAGGCTGCGCCTCCTCGAGGCTGGCCTGCCAGGGCAGCACCGTGACGCCCGTCGCGCCTTCGGGCGCCATCCAGGCGAATGCGGCGGGGTCGTCGATCCACAGGCGCACCGCGTGGCCACGCGACGCGAGGTCGGCCGACAGGCGCCAGCACACGCCGATGTCGCCGTAGTTGTCGATCACCTGACAGAACACATCCCACTGCATCGGCCGATTATCGAGGCGGCACAATCGTCGTCTGATGAGCGAGACAGAGTTCCCCGATCAACCCGAGCAGGGTCCTGCGCAAGACGCAGTGCGCGAGCGGCTGCTGGCCGAGGTGGCCGCCTTGCCCGGCCTGCCTGGTGTCTACCGCTACTACGACGCGAGCGAAGCAGTGCTGTATGTAGGCAAGGCGCGCGACCTGAAGAAGCGCGTCTCGAGCTACTTCCAGAAGAACCACGGCGGCACGCGCATCGGCCACATGGTCAGCAAGATCGCGCGCATGGAGACGACGGTCGTGCGCTCGGAGGCCGAGGCGCTGCTGCTCGAGAACAACCTCATCAAGTCGCTCGACCCGCGCTACAACATCCTCTTCCGCGACGACAAGAGCTACCCGTACCTCAAGATCGTGTCGCACAAATTTCCGCGCATGGCGTACTACCGGGGTTCGGTCGATCGCAAGCACCGCTATTTCGGTCCGTACCCGAGCGCGTGGGCGGTGAAGGAATCGATCCAGCTGCTGCAGAAGGTGTTCCGCCTGCGCACCTGCGAAGACACGGTCTTCAACAACCGCACACGGCCCTGCCTGCTGTACCAGATCAAGCGCTGCTCCGGCCCCTGCGTGAACTACATCGGCCCCGAGGATTACGCGCGCGACGTGGCGAATGCCGAGCGCTTCCTGCTTGGCGAGCAGCAGGAGGTGATGGACGCGCTGCAATCGCAGATGATGGCTCACTCGGAAGCGCTGGCCTTCGAGAAGGCGGCCGAGATCCGCGACCAGATCGGCGCCTTGTCCAAGGTGCTGCACCAGCAGTCGGTGGAAGACAACACCGGCGCGACGACGAAGGATGCCGACATCCTGGCCGTGAAGGTGCAGGGCGGTCGCGCCTGCGTGAACCTCGCGATGGTGCGAGGCGGACGCCACCTGGGCGACCGCCCGTATTTCCCGACGCATGTCGACGACGCGACCGAGATGGAACTGGAGGACGGCGAGGCGCGCAGCTCGCCCGAAGTGCAGGTGCTGGAAGCCTTCATCGCACAGCACTATCTCGAAAGCAGCGTGCCGCCCCTGCTCGTGCTGAGCCATGCGGTCGACAAGGCGCTGATCGAGGCCCTGTCGGTGCACAGCGGCACAAAGGTCACCGCCCAGCATCAGCCGCGCGAGCAGCGCCGGGCCTGGCTCGACATGTGCATCCAGGGCGCCGAAATCAAGCTGGCGCGGCTGCTGTCGGAAGAAGGCTCCCAGCAGGCCCGCACACGGGCGCTGGTGGAGGCGCTGGACCTTGCACCCGACAACCTCGACACCTTCCGAATCGAGTGTTTCGACATCAGCCACACCGCGGGCGAGTCGACGCAGGCGTCATGCGTGGTGTTCGAAGGCCACAAGATGCAGAGCTCGCAATACCGCCGCTACAACATCGAAGGCATCACCGGCGGTGACGACTACGCCGCGATGCGGCAGGTGCTCACGCGGCGCTACAGCAAGCTGGCGGCAGCGGCGCAGGCAGGTGAAGGGCGGCTGCCTGACCTGGTGCTGGTCGACGGCGGGCGTGGGCAGGTCAGCATGGCGCGCGAGGTCTTCGAGGAGCTGGGGCTGGACATCTCGCTCATCGTCGGCGTGGAGAAGGGCGAGGGCCGCAAGGTCGGCCTCGAAGAGCTGGTCTTCGCCGACGGCCGCAGCAAGGTCTACCTCGGGGCCGATTCCGCGGCCCTGATGCTCGTGGCGCAGATCCGCGACGAAGCCCACCGGTTCGCCATCACCGGCATGCGTGCAAAGCGTGCCAGTGTGCGCACCGGAGCCAGTGTTCTCGAGGAAATCCCGGGCGTCGGCCCGAAGAAACGTGCGAAACTTTTGCAGCGCTTCGGGGGGGCTCGTGGCGTTGGCCACGCCAGTGTCGAAGACCTCGCCAGCGTGGATGGGATCTCCAAAGAACTCGCAGAGGAAATCTATCGTGCGTTGCATTGACCTCACGCCATCCCGCAGCTCTGCCAGCTGGGCCGTCGTCGGCAGCCTGATGATTGCCGTGGGCCTCGCAGGGTGCGGAAGCAGTCCGAGTGCACCGTCGGCACCGGCACCCTCCGCGCCCAGCAAGGCCGCCGCGCCTGCAGCGCCCGCGCCGGCACCGGCGCCCGCAGTGTCGGGCGGCGTGAAGCTGCCGCCTCCGGCCCTGTCGCGCAACTGGAACGAGTACAAGCTGCAGGCGGCCAAGCGCATGGTCGCCGCCAACCCGACGGGCACCTACACCGGCAAGCCGCAGCAGATGCTGCTTGCGATCCCGGTGCTCGAGATCGAGCTGAATGCCGATGGCAGCGTCAAGAACATCGATGTGATGCGCCGCCCGAGCCAGGCGCAGGAGACCACGCAGATGGCGATCGATGCGGTGAAGCGCGCCGCGCCCTTCGGCGATGTCTCGAAGTTGCCCAAGCCCTGGAAGTTCGCCGAGGCCTTCCTCTTCAACGACGACAGGCGCTTCAAGCCACGCACGCTCGACGCGCAATAACCTCCAATCTGAAGAACGCGCGGGCGAAGCCGAGAAGTTCGGCACAATCCCCGCATGTTCTTCAATCTGCCCACCCTGCTGACCTGGGCGCGCATCGTCGCGATCCCGCTGATCGTCGGGATCTTCTACCTCGATCTCACCGCGGGCACCAAGAACCTGGTGGCCACGGTCCTCTTCGTGGTGGTGGCCCTGACCGACTGGGCTGATGGCTACCTCGCACGCAAGCTCAACCAGACGTCTTCCTTCGGTGCCTTCCTCGACCCGGTGGCCGACAAGTTCCTGGTCTGCGCCTCGCTTCTGATCCTGGTGCAGCTCGGCCGACTGGAGTCGCTGGTCGCCCTGGTGATCATCGGCCGCGAGATCGCGATCTCGGCCTTGCGCGAGTGGATGGCGCAGATCGGCGCGTCGCGCAGCGTGGCGGTGCACATGCTCGGCAAGCTCAAGACGACGGTGCAGATGGTCGCGATCCCGTTCCTGCTGTACCACGGGTCCCTGTTCGGCGTGATCGACACGCAGGCCTGGGGCACCTGGCTCATCTACGCCGCGGCGGTGCTCACCATCTGGTCGATGGTGTATTACCTGCAGAAGGCTCTGCCGGAAATCCGCGCCAAGGTCCGCTGACGCCGTTCCGCAGTCCGTGACGAGCCTTCAACGCGACGCGCTGCTGCGTGTCATGCCCGCGGTGTTCGTGCTGATCTGGAGCACGGGCTTCATCGTCGCGCGCTATGGCATGCCACACGCGCCGCCGCTCACCTTCCTCAGTTGGCGCTATGCGTTGTCGGTGCTGTGCTTCGGCATCTGGATCGTGCTGTCGCGCGCGGCCTGGCCACAGGGTGCGAAGCAGTGGGGGCACCTCTTCGTAACAGGTGTGCTGATGCACGCTGGCTATCTCGGTGGGGTGTGGGCCGCAGTGAAGGCCGGCATGGGTGCCGGCACCATCGCCCTGCTCGTCGGCTTGCAGCCGGTCCTGACGGCGCTCTGGTTGAGCCGCTCGCAGTCGCATGGCGAGGGCACTGCCGTTTCATGGCGGCAGTGGGTAGGCTTGCTGCTGGGCTTGCTGGGCCTCTTGCTCGTGGTGTGGCGCAAGCTCGGAGCGGGCGAGTTGTCGGCGCTGAACCTGTCGCTTGCGGTGCTGGCATTGATGGCCATCACGGCCGGCACGCTCTATCAGAAACGATTCGTCGCACCGTGCGATGTGCGGACTGCGAACATGGTGCAGCTGCTGGCGGCGCTCGCCGTGAGTCTTCCGCTTGCACTCCTCGAGACCGAGCCCATCGTGTTGCATCCGCACTTCGTTGGTGCTCTCGCATGGTCGGTCCTGGGGTTGACCCTTGGCGGAAGTTCGCTGCTCTATCTCTTGATCCAGCGAGGCGCGGCAACGCAGGTGACGAGCCTTCTGTATCTCGTGCCGCCCACCACCGCAGTGATGGCTTGGTTGCTTTTCAAAGAAGCATTGACGTTGCTCATGCTGGTCGGAATGGCACTCACTGCACTCGGTGTGTGGCTCGTCGCGCGCACCGAGGGAAAGCCCGAGGCGTGATGCGCACACGAGGTGTCGAAGTAGGCGGCACCCCTTCGCTTGTCAAGCGTGGAAGCACGCGGCGAGGCCCTCCGGCGATGCAGTTGATTACGCATAGAATCCGCTTCCGCGCTTGACACTGGGGGTGCCTGCGGCTGTAATCGTTTGAGCCGTTGAGCCACCAAACACGCGGCCCGAACCATCCACCCAGATTCTTTCGAGACACCTTTTTTGAGGGGGTACCTTCGTGAACAAATCCGAATTGATTGAACACATTGCCAAACAGGCTGACATCTCCAAAGCTGCTGCCACTCGCGCGCTGGAGGCCCTGATCGGCGGTGTGAAATCAACGCTCAAGAAGAACAACAGCGTCTCGCTGGTGGGCTTTGGCACTTTCAGCGTGAGCAAGCGCGCTGCACGCTCCGGCCGCAACCCCCGCACCGGCGCGACCATCAAGATCAAGGCTGCCAAGGTGCCGAAGTTCCGCCCGGGCAAGGCCCTGAAGGATGCGGTCAACTGATTGAGAATTCTGCGGGTGCTTAGCTCAGTTGGTAGAGCGGCGCCCTTACAAGGCGTAGGTCGGGGGTTCGAGCCCCTCAGCACCCACCAAGTCGTAGAGCTGGCCCCAAGGTGACCAGCCACCGTCAGATAAGATTCACGGCGTCCACCCGGCAAAGGCGAACTCAGGTTCGCCTTTGTTGCGTCTGGAGCCCCATTGCGCTCCTGCTCTGCGATCCATTGATCGAGGTCACCGATGTTTGAATTCGTCCGCAAGCACACTCGCATCCTGCAGTTCGTGCTGGTGTTGCTGATCTTCCCGTCCTTCGTGCTCTTTGGCATCCAGGGCTACAGCGGCCTGACCGAAGGCGGCAATGCCACGGTCGCGACCGTCGGGTCTCGCAAGATCAAACAGGCCGAGCTCGATGCTGCGCATCGTCGCCAGGTCGACATGCTGCGCCAGCAGATGCCAGGCATCGACGTGGCGCTCTTCGACACGCCGCAAATGAAGCGCAACACGCTCGACGGTCTTGTGCGCGAGCAAGTCATGCTTGCCGCAGCCGAGAAGGCGGGCTACGTGACGACCGACGATCGCCTGCTGCGCGAGTACATGACCGACCGGCAGTTCGACACCTTCCGTCGACCCGATGGCAGCCTGAACGTGCAGGCCCTCGAGCAGGCACTGAACGCACAAGGCCTCACCAAGCAGGGCTACGACCAGCTCAAGCGCGAAGAGCTGATGATGCGCCAGGTGCAGGGCGGCATGGTGAACACGGTCGTGGCGCCGTCGACGGCGGTGGCTTCTGCGATGGATGCCTTGTTCCAGCAGCGCGAGGTGCAACTGCAGCGCTTCGACACGAAAGACTATCTGTCCAAGGTCAACCCGACCGATGCGGACCTCGAGGCCTATTACAAGAACCCGGCGCACGCTGCCGAATTCCAGCTGCCCGAGAAAGCCGACGTGGAGTACGTCGTGCTCGACCTCGAGACCATCAAGAAGGGCATCAACGTGCCCGAGGACGAGCTCAAGAAGTACTACAGCGAAAACGAGAAGAACTACACCACTGCCGAAGAGCGTCGCGCGAGCCACATCCTGATCAAGGCGCCGTCGTCCATGCCGGCGGCTGAGCGGACGCAAGCGCGCGCCAAAGCCGATGCGTTGCTCGCCGAGCTGACCAAGGCGCCGGCGTCCTTCGCCGATGTTGCACGCAAGAATTCGCAAGACAGCTCGACCGCTGCGACCGGCGGCGATGCCGATCTCTTCATTGCCCGAGGCGACACCGAGAAGGCCTACGAAGACGCGCTGTTCGCGCTGAAGAAGCCGGGCGAACTGAGTCCCGTCGTGGAGACGAAGGACGGCTTCTTCATCCTGCAGCTCAAGGCCACGCGTGGTGGCGAAAAGCGGCCCTATGAAAGCGTGCGCGCCGACATCGAGCAGCAGCGCAAGAATCAGCTGGCCCAGGCCGAATACGCCAAGGCGGCAGCCGACTTCGGCAACGTCGTCTACGAGCAGTCCGACAGCCTCAAGCCGGCCGTCGACAAGTTCAAGCTCGAGTTGCGCACGGCCAAGGGCGTCACCCGCTTGCCGCAGCAAGATGCGTCAGGCCCCCTGGGCTCCAAGAAGTTGCTTGATGCCATCTTCAACGCGGAGGCCTTGCGCAACAAGCGCAACACCGAAGCGGTGGAGACCGCGCCCAACACGCTGGTCTCGGCACGTGTCGTGAACTACCAGCCGGCGGCGACGCCGCCCTTGGCGGAGGTCAAGAGCCGCGTGCGCGAGAAGGTGGTGGCGCAGCAGGCTGCGGCCCTGGCGCGCAAGGAAGGCGAGGCCCGACTGGCGGAGCTTCAGAAGGCGCCGGCCACCGACCTGGGCACGCCGACGAAGGTGGTCTCACGTGCCCAGGCGCAGGACGTGCCTCGCCCCGTCGTCGATGCGGTTCTGAAGGTCCCGACGGTGCCCGCCGTCGAGGGCGTGTCGCTGGACGACGAAGGGTATGTGGTGGCCAAGGTCACCAAGGTGCTGGGTCGTGACCCGTCCACCGCCGATGCAGCCCGCGCCTCCAGCTCTTACGCGCAAGCCTGGGCGAGTGCCGAAGCCCAGGCGTACTACGCCGCGCTGAAGAGCCGGTTCAAGGTTGAAGTTCACACGCCTGCCGCAGCGTCTGCTCCGACGAAGTGAGCTCGGGCGCTGCCGGTCCGCTATACTTGCCGGCTCTGCGGTGGCTGTAGCTCAGTTGGTAGAGTCCCAGATTGTGATTCTGGTTGTCGTGGGTTCGAGTCCCATCAGCCACCCCACCGTATTCAAGGCCTCCCCTGTGGAGGCCTTTTCATTTGGCAGATGGCTCCGCGCGCTCCGATAGCTGGCGGACGCACACCCGGCAGCAGATGCCGCCGGTCGGCACCTCGCGCCATTCCACTTCCCCGCCGAGCTGCTTGACGCGCTTGCGCACCCCTCCCAGCCCGAGCCCGTGGGACCAGGCCTTGGGGTTGCGACCGACGCCGTTGTCGCAAACGCTGAGGTCGAGGCGATCGTTCTCCAGCGAGAACTCGACGTCGACGCGGCGTGCCTGCGAATGCGAGATGACGTTGCTGACCAGTTCGCGCATGACCCGGGTCAGGGCCGACCACTGGACGACGGAGAGGGAGATGTCGCGATCGGTACTGAAGCTCCAGCCCAGCGTGATGTGAGCGGCGGCCAGGCGCTGCGTGAGGTCGGCTTTCCACTCGGCGGCCGCGTGTGACAGCGGGTGGCTGGGGGCGGCCAGGCCACGGGTGAGCGTCTTCAGGTCCTGCAGCGTGTGCCGCACGTAGTCCTCCATCTCGGGAGACTGGGCCTTGTACATCAGTGTCAGCAGGCGAGCGCCGATGTCGTCGTGCAAGTCCTGTGCGATGCGCAGCCGCTCTTCATTGCGACCCTGCTCGACGGCTTGGTCGAACGCGACGGCGCGCCGCAACTGCTCGACGACCCGCTCTGCGAGCCGGGCGTCTTCCGACGTGAACAGCCGTCGGCCGTGGTGGGCAAAGCGGATGACGATGGTGCCGTGCTCGGTCGCATCGCCGTGAGGCAACTCCGGAACAGGGATCAGCAGCGTGGAGCCGGCGCCGGCCACGCGCGGCGTCGGGTAGCGCTTGTCGATCACGCCGGCCTCCATCGGCTGGAAGAGATCGCGCAGCAGCTGCGTCAGCAGGCTCGACGTACGCTCAGGATGGGCTTCGACCTCGCGCGCAATGCGATAGAGCTTCTCGAACATGCGCTCGGTGGTGATCACGTTCTGGTTGCTCAGCTGGTTGAGCAGCCACTGGCGGGCGCCCGAATACAAGCCCAGCGACAAGAAGAGCGCCAGCGTCAGCGAAGCGAACTGGCCGAGCGAAAACGCGGCGACGAAGAGCAGGTCGAGCGCCGTCGCGATGGTGCTGATGGCCGCGAGCAGCGAGAACTCGCGCATCACCTGCTGCGATTTCGAGAGGAAGGGCAGCAGCACCAGCAAGGAGCCGAGAAGCACCGACCACAAGGTAGGCCCGACGATGGCGATCTGCTGCTGCAGCAAGGGGTGGTTGGCCGACCAGGCGATCGCAAGCGTGAGCGCGAGCCACGCCGCCGTGGCGAGCGTCGCGAAACGCCTCGTCACGATGGCGAACGGATGCGGCTCGAGCATGTGCGACCAGCTGAGCAACACGATCGCGCCCATGCCGAGAAGGGCCACGCTGCCTTGCACCCACCACCAGGCGGCCGCGAGCGCACCGTGGTTCAACGCCCACGACACAGCGGCCGTGCCCAGCCAGACCAGCCAGCCAATCACCCCTGCTGCAGGCAGCCGCCGTGGATGAAGCGCCGCGGCGTGCACCAGGGCGGCGCCTGCCAGGAGGTCAAGCGTCGCATGCGCGGGCAGGTTCCAATGCGGCATCGGCAGCGGAAGGCCCAGCGACATGCTCGACTCGATCGCAATCAGGGCCAGGTTGCCGGCCTGGCACAAGGCGGCCAACGCGAAGAGCAGATTGCGCAGGGTCGGCCTCGCCAGCATGACGACCATGGCCACGAGGTAGACGATCAGCGCAAGCCCGCACAACAGCCAGAACATCGGGCTGAGGGCCCGGATGCCGCGTGGCTCGGCTGGCACTTCGGCAGAGGAGCCATCGGCGAAGAGCAGGCTGACCTTGCCCTGCTGCAGGGCGCTCGCCATCGCCTGCTGCATGGCGATGTGCGCGTTGCGCTGGTTGTCGTCGACGAGCCAGCGGGAGGCGCGCCGCAGTGCCAGGTCGTCGAGTTTGATTCGGGTGCCATCGGCAGCCACCATCGCGACCACCGCTTCTCCTTCGTGGGGCTTGAGGACGGGCAGGGCGCTGGAGGCGAGCTCGAGTTGGCCTTTGCCCGAGGCGCGCCAGCCGACGTCGACCTGGGGAATGTCGCCCAGCGCACGCGCGAGCAGCAGGGTTGCAAGGCACCCGATGAGTGCCGCCACCACCAGCAGCCGCAGTCGCCAGCCCATCCACCGCGACAGGGGCTCGGCGGCGAGGCTGCGCTCGATCAGAGCGGAGTCGAGGGTCGAGTTTTCAGCGCCGAGGGTCGAGGCGCCCGGCAGCGCCGAATCAACGGAAGCGGACAGGCCGGGCGGGTGCATCTGGGCATCACCGAGCGGGCGGTGTCGGCCTCAGACCAGCCCTTGCTTGCTGGCGAGCACGGCTGCCTCGGCGCGGCTCGACACGTTCAGCTTCTTGTAGATCGACTTGATGTGGTCGTTGACGGTGAACCACTTGATGCCCATCAGGTTGGCGATTTCCTTGATGGTGAAGCCCTTGCTGAGATAGGTGAGCACCTCGCTCTCGCGCGGCGTGAGGCGCTCGTGGTCGAGCGGCGCACCACGGCCGAGGGCCATCGGCCGGCTGCTCTGGAAGCCGGAACCCCCGCCGAGTGCCGGCTCGGCCGCATTGCCCGTGCCGCCCGGGCCCTGGCGGAAGTGGCTCAGCAGACGTCGCGCGATGGCCGGCGACAGCGGCGGCTGCCCGCGCACGATCTTCTGCAGCTCCTCCACCAGCACCTCGAAGCGGTCTTCCTTCAGCAGGTAGCCATCGGCACCGCATTGCAGCGCCGGGAAGAGGTGGTCGTCATCGGAATAGAGCGTGGTGACGATCTTGGTGGCCGGGTAGCGCGCCAGCTCGGCCAGCAACTCCATGCCGTTGCCATCGGGCAGCTCCAGGTCGACGAGGGCGAGCTTGAAGGGATCCGCAGGAATCTCGCCGTTCTTCAGGTCGCGCAGCCCGATCTGGCGACGCGCGGTTTCCAGGTCACCGGCTTCGGTGATGGCGATGTCGTCGCTGAAGCTCTCGCGCACCACGCGGCACAGGAAGCTGCGGGCGACCGGGTTGTCTTCGACGATCAGTACCTTGATGGCCATGCCTGCGGGGTGCGCTCAGGAGTGCGTTCACAGAGAGGACACGCATCGTAGCGCACTGACCCTCGGGTGGCGTATCCCACACTCCTCAATGGCGAGGATGGGTGGTGCACTTGTCGTGGTGCACCACCTTGGGCGGCCTTACTCGTTGAGGAGGACGAGCTTGCCGCGCACTTGCCGGCTGCCCATGCGCGTGAAGGCTTCCTTGAGCCCGGTCATGGGCAGGCGGGTGTCGATCACCGGCTTGATCTTGCCCTGCGCGTACCACGAGGCCAGATCGGCCAGTGCCTGCACGTGTTGCTTCGGCTCGCGGCGCGCGAACTCGCCCCAGAACACCCCGACGATCGCGGCACCCTTCAGCAAGGTGAGGTTGAGCGGAATGGCAGGGATGGTGCCCTGCGCAAACCCGATGACGAGATAGCGGCCGCGCCAGCCGATGGAACGGAACACGGGCTCGGCGAGGTCGCCGCCGACCGGGTCGTAGACGATGTCGGGCCCCTTGCCGTCGGTGAGGGCCTTGATCTCGTCACGGATGTTGGCCTTCGCGTAGTTGATGGTCGCGTCGGCTCCCAGCTCCTTGCACAAGGCGCACTTCTCGTCGCTCGACGCGGCGGCGATCACCTTGGCGCCGGCGGCCTTGGCGATCTGGATGGCCGCCGTGCCCACGCCGCCTGCCGCGCCGAGCACAAGCACCGTCTCGCCCGCCTTGAGCGCACCACGGTCCATCAGCGCGTGCCAGGTGGTGCCGTAGGTGCACAGGAACGCTGCAGCATCGTCGAACGCAAAGCCTTTGGGCAGCGGCATCAACAGTGAGGTCTTGGCGACCACGTGGGTGCCGAAGCCGCCACCACCGCCGAAGGCCGCGACTGCATCGCCCACCTTAAAGTTGGTCACGCCTTCACCCACTGCTTCGATGACGCCGGCGTATTCGGAGCCGGGCACGAAAGGCGGTGTCGGCTTGGCCTGGTACTTGTTCTGGACGATCAAAAGGTCAGGGAAGTTCAGGCTCGCGGCCTTGATCGCGATACGCACTTCGCCCGACTTGGGCTCGGGTGTCGGCAGGTCCTTCCATTCGAGGGCTTCGGGGCCGATCGGGTTCTCGCAGAGCCATGCTTTCATCGTCGTCTCCATCCAGTGGGGCAGGGGTCGAAGATCATAGACGGCACGCCTGTGCCAGCCCCGTCACGGAGGTGACGAGTCCCTACAATCGCCACATGCGCATCCTCATTGCGAATGACGACGGCTACCTCGCACCTGGCTTGGCTGCTCTGGTGCGAGCTTGCGAAGGGCTCGGCGAGATCGACGTGGTGGCGCCCGAGCAGAACGCGAGCGGCACCTCCAACTCGCTGACCTTGAATCGACCGTTGTCGGCCTACACCGCTGCCAACGGGTTTCGATATTTCAACGGCACGCCCTCGGATTGCGTTCACGTCGCACTCACGGGCCTGCTGCCGCACCGGCCCGACCTCGTGCTCTCGGGCATCAACAACGGCGCCAACATGGGCGACGACACCTTGTACTCGGGCACGGTGGCGGCCGCCATGGAAGGGTTCCTTTTCGGCATTCCGGCGATCGCGTTCTCTCAGGTCGACAAGGGTTGGACGCATGTCGATGCCGCAGCGCAGGTTGCACGCGCCATCGTCGAGCATGTGCTGGCGTCACCGCCTGCGGCCGGCCCCTGGCTGCTGAACGTGAACATTCCCAATCGCGCCGATGCGATCGATTTGCCGCGCGAAGTGACGCGCCTTGGCCGCCGCCACGCCAGCCAGCCGGTGATCTGCCAGACCAACCCGCGCGGCGAGCCGATCTACTGGATCGGCCCCGCGGGCGATGCACGCGATGCCGCATCGGGCACCGATTTCCACGCCACGGCGAACGGGCGCGTGTCGATCACCCCGCTTCAGGTCGACCTGACCCACCACGCCGGCCTGCCTGCATGGCGCGAGTGGTTGAAGGCATGACGAAGCCCGAGCGTCCGCGCCCGAAGTTTCCGCTCCAGCTCGAGGGAGTGGTGTCGGGTGGCGTTGCCAGGAAGGCACCGCTCCTGCGGCCGCAGGCACCGTTGCAGCAGGCTGCGGTCGATTCAGCTCGGGCGGTGCGGCCCTCCGGCCTCGGGCTGGACTCTGGCGACGTGCGCCAGCGCATGGTCGATCGTCTGCAGGCGGCCGGCCTGCGCCACGAGCTCGTGATCGGTGCGATGAACAAGGTGCCGCGGCACCTCTTCGTCGACACCGCACTCGCAACGCAGGCCTATGAAGACACGAGCCTGCCCATCGGGCACGGCCAGACGATCTCCAAGCCGTCGGTGGTCGCCCGCATGATCGAGCTGCTGATGGCCGGAGCCAACGCGCGTGCGCGCCAGTCGCTCGGGCAGACGCTCGAGATCGGCACCGGCTGCGGCTATCAGGCAGCGGTGCTGGCGCAGTTGTCGCGCCAGGTGATGAGCGTCGAGCGCCTGAAGCCATTGCATGACAAGGCCCGCGAGCTGCTTTCGCCCTTGAGGCTGACCCACATCCGGCTGGTGTATGGTGACGGCATGCGTGGGCATGCACCGAATGCCCCGTACGACAGCATCATCTCCGCCGCAGGTGGCGAGGCGTTGCCCGAAGCCTGGCTCGCACAGCTCGCCGTGGGCGGCCGCCTGGTGGCACCGGTGCATGACGCTGGTGGCCGGCAGCAGGTGCTGGTCGTGGTGGACCGAACCGAAAGTGGCTTCGCGCGTTCGGTGCACGAAGCCGTGAACTTTGTTCCTCTGAAATCAGGAATGGATTGATGACGTCGACCTTGTCAGGATCGATACGCGAGAACACCAAGCCGACGCGGGCGGGCATTGCCCGCCTCGTGTTTGGATTTGCCGCCCTGCTGATCGTGGCGGGCTGCGCCTCGCCCGACAAATACCGCGCTCCGGTCGAAGACCGTTCCCTGGCGACACGGCACGTTGCCGGAGCCCCCGCGTCTGCGGCCTCTGCGCCCGCGGTGCCCGCGGCTGAGCCGGCGGTCAAGCCGCTGCCCGGCAGCGAAAACGCCGGCAAGGCAGGCTTCTACACGGTGCGCCCGGGTGACACGCTCATTCGCATCGGCCTCGAAACCGGCCAGAGCTGGAAAGACATCCTCAAGTGGAACAACCTCGAGAACCCCAACGTGATCGAGGTGGGGCAGGTGCTGCGCGTGGTGGCGCCCGGGGCTGACCCGAATGCCGTCGTCACCCGACCGGTGACGCTGCCGCGGCTCGAGTCGCGCCCGATCGACCCGTCGAAGCCGCCTCCGACGACGCCACCCGCATCGCCGTCGCCACCTGCGGCTTCCACCCCACCGGCCGTGCCGCCCGCGTTGCCAGCGCCTCCCGTCGCCCGCGAAGGCGACGACAACGTCAACTGGCTCTGGCCTGCGGCCGGCGCGGTGGTGAGCAACTTCGACGAAGCGCGCACCAAGGGCATCGCGATCGCCGGCAAACCCGGCGACACCGTGGTGGCTGCCGCCGACGGCAAGGTGGTCTACGCCGGCTCCGGCCTGCGCGGCTACGGCAACCTCGTCATCATCAAGCACAACAACACGTACCTCACGGCCTACGCCCACAATCAGGCCTTGATGGTCAAGGAGGAGCAGGCCGTGAAGCGTGGGCAGAAGATCGCCGAGATGGGCTCATCCGACGCGGAGCGCGTGCAACTGCACTTCGAGATCCGCAAGCAAGGCAAGCCGGTCGATCCGGCCAAGCTGCTGCCGCAGCGCTGAACGCCGCTGAGCCCACTCCCCAGCCTGGACGCGCCCACCATGAGCAAGAAGCGCCACGATGGGAACGGGTCCGCAGGGCCGGTGGTCGAGACCCCGGGGAACGGTGGTATGCCGCCGTCGCTGCAGTCCGTCTTGCAGACGCACGGCGAAGACCTCGATGCCGATGAGCCCGTGCCCGTGGCGGCTGTGGAAATCACGGCCGGCGAAGGCGAGGTCGGCAACACCCTGCAGGCCTATCTGCGCGAGATCCGGCGAGCGCCACTTTTCACGCCGCAGGAAGAGTTCGAGACGGCCACCCGCGCGCGCGCCGGTGATTTCGCAGCGCGTCAGCAGATGATCGAACGCAACCTGCGCCTCGTCGTCAGCATCGCGAAGAACTACCTCGGCCGCGGCCTGCCGATGACCGACCTGATCGAGGAGGGCAACCTCGGGCTCATGCATGCCATCGGGAAGTTCGAGCCGGAGCGCGGGTTTCGCTTCTCGACCTATTCCTCGTGGTGGATCCGCCAGAGCATCGAGCGCGCGATCATGCACCAGGCACGGCTGGTGAGGCTGCCGGTGCACGTGGTGCGTGAACTCAACCAGGTGCTCAAGGCCCGGCGCGCGCTGGAGGCGGCCACACCGGGGGTCGATGGCGAGCAGCAGGTGCGGGTGGAAGACATCGCGCAGCGCATCGGCCGGCCGGTGCAGGTGGTGGTCGAACTGCTGAAGTTCGCCGAGACCCCGACCTCCCTCGATGCACCGCTCGACCACGACGGCACCGAATCCATGCTGGACAGCGTGGCCGACGATGGCGCTGGCGATCCGGTCAACCTCACCTTGCACAACGAAGTCGAAGTGCTGCTCCAGCATGGACTGGAAGAGCTGAGCGAGCGTGAGCGCGAGGTGCTTGCAGGCCGTTATGGCCTGCACGACCGCGAACCCGAGACGCTGGAGGTGCTGGCCGAGCGGCTCGGGCTCACCCGCGAGCGCATCCGCCAGATCCAGCAGGAAGCACTCATCAAGCTCAAGCGCCGCATGACGCGCAGCGGCGTCAACCGCGAATCGCTTTTCTGAGCCGGTCGGGCTGAGACAATCGGCCCCATGACAGCAACAGACGAATGGCTCAAGGTCGAATCGCTCGACCTCGAGGCGCAAGGCGTGGCGCACAACGCCGAAGGCAAGGTGGTCTTCATCGACGGCGCCTTGCCCGGCGAAGAAGTGCGGGTCAGCGTGCAGCGCCGCAAGAACAACTGGGAACAGGCGACGGTCGTCGACCTGCGCCGGGAAAGCTCGCAGCGGGTAACACCGCGCTGCCGCCACTTCGGCACCTGCGGGGGCTGCAAGATGCAGCACCTCCACGTGGGCGCTCAGGTCGCGACCAAGCAGCGCGCGCTCGAGGATGGCTTGTGGCATCTGGGAAAGGTGAAGGCCGAGCGGGTGCTCCGGCCCATCGAGGGGCCGGCTTGGGGCTACCGGTACCGGGCTCGCTTGTCGGTGCGCCATGTGGTGAAGAAGGGCAAGGTGCTGGTGGGCTTCCACGAGCGCAAGTCGAGCTACGTGGCCGACATGGACAGCTGCGAGGTGCTGCCAGCGCACCTGAGCGCGCTGCTCGTCCCGCTGCGTGAATTGATCGCCTCGATGGAGCAGCGCGACCGGCTACCGCAGATCGAAGTGGCGGTGGGGGATGCGGTCACGGCCCTGGTGCTGCGTCATCTGGAGCCGCTGAGTGCGGGAGACCTGCAACGCCTGCGCGACTTCGCGGCGGAACACGGCATCCAGTGGTGGCTGCAACCCAAGGGACCTGAGACGGTGCGCCGGCTCGACGATGTGGGCCCCGAACTCGCGTACACCTTGCCCGAGTTCGGCATCACGATGCCGTTCAAGCCCACCGATTTCACCCAGGTCAACCACCAGATCAACCAGGTGCTGGTGGGCCAGGCGCTCAGGTTGCTGGATGCGCAAGCCGAGGAGCGCGTGATCGACTGGTTCTGCGGGCTCGGCAATTTCACCTTGCCGATCGCGACGCGCGCGCGCCAAGTCTTGGGCATCGAAGGCAGCGAGGCGCTCGTGGCTCGCTCACGCGAGAACGCGGTGGTGAATGGACTTTCGGGCAAGACCGAGTTCGTGGCGCGCAATCTTTTCGAGATCACGCCTCAGGAACTTGCGGGATATGGCCGGGCCGACAAATGGCTGGTCGATCCACCGCGCGAGGGAGCGTTTGCCTTGGCGAAGGCCTTGGCGGAGCTGGCGGCCGATCCCTCTTTCGCGGCAGGCTACCGCGCCCCGGGTCGCATTGTTTACGTCAGTTGCAATCCCGCCACCCTCGCGCGTGATGCGGGGCTGCTGGTGCACCAGGCAGGCTATCGCTGTGTTGCGGCCGGGGCGGTCAACATGTTCCCGCATACCGCGCACGTGGAAAGCATGGCGGTCTTCGAAAGGAGCTGAGCACAAAAGAGAAGGGGGCCCAAAGGGCCCCCGCTTTCTGCATTGCCGACAAGTCGTCAGTCGCGCTCGCCACCGAAGATGCCGAGCAGGCTCAACAGGTGCACGAAGACGTTGTAGACGTCGAGGTAGATCGCCAGCGTGGCGGTGACGTAGTTCGTCTCGCCGCCATCGACGACGCGCTTCAGGTCGTACAGCATGTAGGCCGAGAAGATCACGACGGCCAGCACCGACACCGTCATCATCAACGCGGGCATCTGCAGCCAGATGTTGGCCACGCTCGCGACGATGAGGCCGATCACGCCGACGAATAGCCACTTGCCCATGCCGGAGATGTCGCGCTTGATCGTGGTCGCCAGGGTGGCCATGCCAAAGAACACCAGGGCGGTGCCGCCGAAGGCCATGGTGATCAGCTGGCTGCCGTTGCGATAGCTGCCGAGCACGCCGCCGATCAGGCGCGACAGCATCAAGCCCATGAAGAAGGTGAAGGCCAGCAGCAGGACGACGCCCAGGCCGGAGTTCTTGGTCTTCTCGATGGCGAAGAAGAAGCCGAAGGCAACGCCCATGAACACCAGGAAGCCGATGAACGGGCTGCCGGCGAACCAGGCGAAGCCCATTTGCATGCCGACCCAGGAGCCCAGCACGGTGGGTACCAACGAAAGTGCGAGCAGCCAGTAGGTGTTGCGCAGGACGCGGTTGCGCTGCTCAACGGAAGGGACCGCATCGGAAAAACCGTACGCGGTCTGCAGGTTGTCGTTCATGAAACCTCCTTGAAAAAGACGATTGGGCTCTCGGACCCGGACGCCAAAATTCTAGTTCCGGCTGGCGGGTCGCAGCATCCACGAAAACGTGCAGGCAGGGAGCGTGCCTGCTCGTGGGGGATCAGGCTGCGACGGCGATGGGAACGTGGAGGGTGGTGATGCCGTGCTGGCGGGGCGCGGCCGAGCGGGCAGCTTCAAAGACACCGCGTGCGCAATCGGTGCAGCGGCCGCAGCATGAGGCCACGCCACTGTCCATCTGGAGCTCATCGAAGCTCGTGCACCCGTTGTGGGCATGGCGCTCGATGTCACGGTCAGAAACTCGACGGCAAACGCAAACGATCATGTCGATCCTCGGGAGCCCAGACCTCGGGCTGATGGATCGCACTATAAATAAGAATGATTCGCAGTTCAAGCGCGCCCGATCCCCATTCGGGGGATTAGTAGGCGCTCTCGGCGCGCGAGGCGCCGTCAGGAACTGATTTCACCCATCTGCGACTGCTGGTAGTTCTGCAACCCCACCTTGTTCACGAGTTCGAGCTGGGTCTCCAGGAAGTCGATGTGCTCCTCGGTGTCGTCAAGGATGCCTTGCAGCAGATCGCGCGACACGTAGTCCCGCACCGATTCGCAATGCGCAATGCCGTCCTTGATGGTGAGCTGGGCGGCTTGCTCGAGCTTCAAGTCGCACTGCAGGACTTCGACTGTGTCCTCGCCGATCAAGAGCTTGCCCAGGTCCTGCAGGTTCGGCAGGCCGTCGAGGGTGAGGATGCGGTCCATGAGTTTGTCAGCGTGCTTCATCTCGCCGATGGACTCGGCGTATTCCTTCGCGGCCAGCTTATCCAGGCCCCAGTGCTTGAATATCCTGTAGTGCAGGAAGTACTGGTTGATGGCCGTGAGCTCGTTCTTCAGCTGCGCGTTGAGGAACTCGATGACCTTGGCATCGCCCTTCATGGTCGTGTCCTTTTTGTTGGTGTGGGGAAGCATTCATTATCAGAGGCGGATGGGGCGTCGCTGCATCTCATTACGCTCTGACCGGACTCTCGAACCGATACGCGTTCTCGTCCGCATTCGCACATCTCACGCGCAGGCGGAATGTCGCGCTCGAGTACAATTCGAAGGTTTACCCGCAAACCCCACCGCCCAGCGAAGCCTCTCGCTGTTCCCGCGAAAACTCCTTCAGTTTTCCCAACCGTTCATGCTTGTAGAGCAGAGCTGGGCGCGCACAAAACGGAGAATCGTGTGCCCCCGCCATTGCTGCCCAACCAAGCCCAGGCTCTTCTCGCACTTGCGGATGGAACGGTCTTCAAGGGTGTGTCGATCGGCGCTGCCGGCCACACCACCGGTGAAGTGGTGTTCAACACCTCGTTGACCGGCTACCAGGAAATCCTCACCGACCCGAGCTACTGCCGTCAGATCGTCACGCTGACCTATCCCCACATCGGCAACTACGGCGTCAACGTCGAGGACGTCGAAGCCAAGAAGGTGTTTGCGGCAGGCCTCGTAATCAAGGATCTGCCGATCGTCGATTCGAACTTCCGCAAGACGATCGACCTATCGGGCTACCTCAAGGCTGAAGGCACGGTCGCCATCGCCAACATCGACACGCGCCGCCTGACCCGCGTGCTGCGTACCACAGGTGCACAGAACGGCTGCATCTACACGCTGCCGCTCGGCGAGGCGCTGACGCCTGCGCACATCGACAAGGCCATCGCACTCGCCCGCTCGGCCCCGTCGATGAGCGGGCTGGACCTCGCCAAGGTGGTGAGCCAGACCGATGTGAGCGACTGGACCGAAACCGAGTGGGCCCTCGAAGGCGGTTACGGCAAGGTGCAATCGCCGCGCTTCCACGTGGTGGCCTACGACTACGGGGTGAAGCGCAACATCCTTCGCATGCTGGCCAGCCGCGGCTGCAAGGTCACGGTGGTGCCGGCGCAGACGCCGGCCGCTGAAGTGCTCAAGCACAAGCCCGACGGCATCTTCCTCAGCAACGGCCCCGGCGACCCCGAGCCTTGCGACTACGCCATCCAGGCCACCCGCGAACTGATCGACGCCGGCATCCCCACCTTCGGCATCTGCCTCGGCCACCAGATCATGGCGCTGGCCTCCGGCGCCAAGACCTTCAAGATGAAGTTCGGGCACCACGGTGCGAACCACCCGGTGAAGGACCTCGACAACGGCCGCGTCAGCATCACGAGCCAGAACCACGGCTTCGCGGTCGACGAGAAGACGTTGCCCGCCAACCTGCGCGCCACGCACGTGAGCCTCTTCGACGGCACGCTGCAAGGCCTGGCCCGCACCGACAAACCCGCTTTCTGTTTCCAGGGCCACCCCGAGGCCTCACCCGGACCGCATGACATTGGCTACCTGTTCGACCGCTTCACTGCGCTGATGGAAAAGAGCCAGGAGAAGAAGAATGCCTAAGCGCCAAGACCTCAAATCCATCCTCATCATCGGCGCCGGCCCGATCATCATCGGGCAGGCCTGCGAGTTCGACTATTCCGGCGCACAGGCGTGCAAGGCGCTGCGCGAAGAGGGCTACAAGGTCATCCTCGTCAACAGCAACCCGGCGACGATCATGACCGATCCGGAGATGGCCGATGTGACCTACATCGAGCCCATCACGTGGCAGGTGGTGGAGAAGATCATCGCCAAGGAGCGCCCTGACGCGATCCTCCCGACCATGGGCGGCCAGACCGCGCTCAACTGCGCGCTCGACCTGCACAAGAACGGCGTGCTCGACAAGTACAAGGTCGAGATGATCGGCGCGAACGAAAAGGCGATCGAGAAAGCCGAAGACCGCCTCAAGTTCAAGGACGCGATGACGGGCATCGGCCTGCACTCGGCCAAGAGCGGCATCGCCCACTCGATGGAAGAAGCGCTGGCGGTGCAAAAGCGCATCACGCAGGAAATCGGCGGCAACGGCTTCCCCATGGTGATCCGCCCGAGCTTCACGCTGGGTGGTACCGGCGGCGGCATCGCCTACAACCCGGAAGAGTTCGAAGAGATTTGCAAGCGCGGCCTCGACCTCTCGCCGACCAAAGAGTTGCTGATCGAAGAGAGCCTCATCGGCTGGAAGGAATACGAGATGGAAGTCGTGCGCGACCGCGCCGACAACTGCATCATCGTGTGCTCCATCGAGAACCTCGACCCGATGGGCATCCACACCGGTGACTCCATCACCGTTGCACCGGCCCAGACCCTGACCGACAAGGAATACCAGCTGCTGCGCAACGCCTCGATCGCCATCCTGCGCGAGATCGGCGTCGACACCGGCGGCTCCAACGTGCAGTTCTCGATCAACCCCGAGAACGGTCGCATGGTCGTGATCGAGATGAACCCGCGCGTGAGCCGCTCTTCGGCACTCGCGTCGAAGGCCACGGGTTTCCCGATCGCCAAGGTCGCGGCCAAGCTGGCCGTGGGCTACACGCTCGACGAGCTGAAGAACGACATCACCGGCGGCGCCACGCCGGCGTCCTTCGAACCCAGCATCGACTACGTCGTCACCAAGATCCCGCGTTTCGCGTTCGAGAAGTTCCCGGCTGCCGACTCGCACCTCACGACGCAGATGAAGTCGGTGGGCGAGGTGATGGCCATGGGCCGCACCTTCCAGGAAAGCTTCCAGAAGGCGCTGCGCGGCCTCGAGACCGGCATCGACGGTCTGACCGAGCGCAGCACCGACCGCGACGAGATCATCGAGGAGATCGGCGAGCCAGGCCCGGAGCGCATCCTCTACGTGGGCGACGCCTTCCGCATCGGTATGAGCCTGAAGGAAGTGTTCGAGGAAACCGCCATCGACCCGTGGTTCCTCGCGCAGATCGAGCAACTGATCCAGACCGAGAAGGCGATCGCCGGTCGTGCGCTCGAGGGCCTGAGCGCCGACGAGCTGCGCTACCTCAAGCAGAAGGGCTTCTCGGACAAGCGCCTCGCCAAGCTGCTGGGCACGAATCAGCATGCCGTGCGTGAAGCGCGCTGGGCGAAGAACGTGCGACCGGTCTACAAGCGTGTCGACACCTGCGCAGCCGAGTTCGCCACGCAGACGGCCTACATGTACTCCACGTATGACGAGGAGTGCGAGGCCCAGCCGACGGACAAGAAGAAGATCATGGTGCTGGGCGGTGGACCGAACCGCATCGGCCAGGGCATCGAGTTCGACTACTGCTGCGTCCACGCCGCCCTCGCGATGCGCGAAGACGGCTACGAGACCATCATGGTCAACTGCAACCCCGAGACCGTCTCGACCGACTACGACACCTCCGACCGCCTGTACTTCGAGCCGGTGACGCTGGAAGACGTCCTCGAGATCGTCGACAAGGAAAAGCCGCTCGGCGTGATCGTGCAGTACGGCGGCCAGACGCCGCTGAAGCTGGCGCTCGATCTCGAGCGCGCCGGCGTGCCCATCGTCGGCACCACGCCCGACAGCATCGACATCGCCGAGGACCGCGAGCGCTTCCAGAAGCTGCTGCACGAGCTTGGCCTGAAGCAACCGCCCAACCGCACCGCTCGCACCGAAGAGCAGGCGCTGCAGCTGGCACAAGAGATCGGCTACCCGCTGGTGGTGCGCCCGAGCTACGTGCTCGGCGGCCGCGCGATGGAAATCGTGCACGGCGACAAGGACCTCGAGCGCTACATGCGCGAAGCAGTCAAGGTGAGCGAGAAGTCGCCGGTGCTGCTGGACCGATTCCTCGACGACGCGATCGAAGTCGACGTCGACTGCATCAGCGATGGCACCGACTGCATGATCGGCGGCATCATGGAGCACGTCGAACAGGCGGGTATCCACTCGGGCGACTCGGCCTGCTCGCTGCCGCCGTATTCGCTGCCGAAGGCGCTGCAGGACGAGCTGCGCCGCCAGACGGTGGCCATGGCCAAGGCGTTGAAGGTCAAGGGCCTGATGAACGTGCAGTTCGCCATCCAGGGTGAGGGCGCCGACGCGATCGTCTACGTGCTCGAGGTGAACCCGCGCGCCTCGCGCACGGTGCCCTTCGTGTCGAAGGCCACCGGCCAACCACTTGCCAAGATCGCTGCGCGTTGCATGGTCGGCCGGAAGCTGGCCGATCAAAAGGACAGCAAGGGTCGCGTGCCGGCCGAAGTGATCCCGCCGTATTTCTCGGTCAAGGAAGCCGTCTTCCCGTTCAACAAGTTCCCGGGTGTGGACCCGATCCTTGGGCCAGAGATGCGCTCCACGGGTGAAGTGATGGGCGCCGGCCGCACCTTCGGCGAAGCCATGCTCAAGAGTCAGCTCGGTGCCGGCTCGCGCCTGCCCGACCGTGGCACGGTCTGCATCACGGTGAAGAACAACGACAAGGCCCGCGCCGTGGCCGTGGCCCGCGACCTCGTGAAGCTTGGTTTCCAGGTCATCGCGACCAAGGGCACAGCCGCGGCCATTGCCGAAGGCGGTGTGCCGGTGAAGGTGGTCAACAAGGTGAAGGACGGCCGCCCCCACATCGTCGACATGGTGAAGGCAGGCGAGATCCAGCTGGTCTTCACCACGGTCGACGAGACGCGCACGGCAATTGCCGACTCGCGTCACATCCGCCAGGCGGCGCTCGCCAACCGGGTCACGTACTACACCAGCATGGCCGGCTGCGAGGCTGCGGTGGAAGGCATGAAGCACCAGGATGATCTGGTGGTGCTATCCCTGCAGGAACTGCACGCGGAACTGCACTAGACTTTCCCGATCACTGGTAGTTAGTCGGCCGCCGCCGAAGCTCCCGCAAGGGGCCGGGCGGCGGTTCTCTTTTGAATTTCAAGGTTTCATTCATGGCCACCATTCCCATCACCACCCGCGGCGCACAACTGCTGAAAGAAGAGCTGCACCGCCTGAAGACCGTGGAACGCCATGCCGTGGTGCAAGCCATCGCAGAAGCGCGTGCGCAGGGCGACCTGTCGGAGAACGCCGAGTACGAAGCTGCCAAAGACAAGCAGGGCTTCATCGAAGGTCGCATCCAGGAAATCGAAGGCAAGCTGGCGGCCGCGCAGATCATCGACCCGAGTTCGCTGAATGCCGGCGGCAAGGTGGTGTTCGGTGCCACGGTCGACCTGGAAGAAGAGTCCACCGGTGCCGCGGTCACCTATCAGATCGTGGGGGACGATGAGGCCGACCTGAAGCAAGGCCGTATCTCCATCAGCTCGCCCATCGCACGTGCGCTCATCGGCAAGGACGTCGGCTCCGTGGCCGACGTGCAGGCACCCGGCGGCGTGAAGAGCTACGAGATCGTCGACGTCCGCTACATCTGAAGGCATGGATCCGCGGCGACTGGCCGCCGTGGCGGCGGCCCTGTGGGCGGGCTTGATCCTGGGCATCGGCCTGATCGCCGCGCCAGCCGCCTTTGCGGTGCTGCAGCGCAGCGTGGCAGGTGCGGTGGTGGGCCACATCTTCACGCACGAGGCCTACGCCGGGCTGGTGTTTTCAGCGCTGCTGCTGTGGGCGGTGCGCCGTGTGGCCCGTGCCGATGCGGCGCAGGGCCATGGTTCGCAGTTCAGCCTGTCATTCGTGCTGGTGCTGGTCGCCCTTTTTTGCACGGTGTTTGGCCATTTCGGCCTGCAGCCGATGATGACGGCGGCCCGGGCCGGGGAAGGTGCGCTGTCGTTCGCAGCCCTGCACGGGATTTCCGCGGCGCTTTTCGTGCTGAAGGGGCTGGTGCTGGCTGCGCTGGCGTGGCGGCTGACCCAGCCACCGGCGTGAGGTCGATCAGTCGGCGACGGTGCGCTTGATGCTCGTCTGCCGCTTGCGGGCGCGCTTGATTTCGCCGCCGGCCGCCACCCGCTCGTTGCCCAGCACCTTGACCTTCTTGATCTGCGGGCGGTTGTTGCCGCTCTTGGAGAACTTGATGATCTTCACCACCTTGGGACCGGCGCCACGGTCTTCGCGCTCGGCCTTTTCCTTTGGTGGGATGGGTCGCCACAGGATCAGCAGCTTGCCGATGTGCTGGATGGGCGCGGCGTTCAGCTCGTCGCACAGCGTGGACAGCATCGCCTCGCGGGTGTCTCGCTCATCGGAGAAGACACGCACCTTGATCAGCCCGTGGGCCTTCAGCGCGGCATCGGTTTCCTTGATCACCGCCTTGGTCAGGCCTTCGCCTCCGATGCGGACGACGGGTTCCAGGTGGTGGGCTTGGGCGCGGATTTCCTTGCGCTGCGCAGGGCGGAGTTCGATGGCGGGCATGTGCCTATTATCCGTGCCAAGGTGCGATGCTCGGTCCCTCAGATGAAAACGAACACCAAAAGCAAGAAGGTCAACAAGGCGTGGCTGCACGACCATGTGACCGACCCCTACGTCGCGCTAGCCCAGAAAGAGGGCTACCGGGCACGCGCCGCATACAAGCTGAAAGAGATCGACGAAACGTTGCACCTCATCAAACCCGGTCAGCTGGTGGTCGACCTGGGGGCGACGCCCGGCGCATGGAGCCAATACGTCCGGCGCAAGTTTGCAGCCGGAGGGGCTGCCCCCGGTTTGCTGCACGGAACGATCATTGCGCTCGACATCCTGGATTTCGAGCCCATCGAAGGCGTCCATTTCATCCAGGGCGATTTCCGGGAGGCGTCGGTCCTGTCGCAACTCGAAGCGCTGGTGGGCGATCGCCCGGTGGATGTAGTGCTCTCCGACATGGCGCCCAATCTTTCTGGCATCGCCAGCACCGATTCGGCCCGCATCCAGCATCTGGTCGAACTCGCCGTCGATTTCGCCCAGAACCACCTCAAACCCCACGGGGCCTTGGTGGCCAAGGTCTTTCACGGTGGGGGGTACAACGAACTGGTGGCCCTGTTCAAGAAAACGTTCCGCGTGACCAAAACCCTGAAACCCAAGGCTTCGCGAGACCGATCGGCTGAAACCTTCCTGGTCGGAATCGGTCTCAAGGCCGGTGGTGTGGCTGCCGACAGGCCGGCGTGAAGAAATGCCGGTCTACCGACGGATACACCTCGGTGAAACGGGGTCGAGATCGGTCAGCCCAAATACTTGACTGAACTAGAATCCGCCCCATATGCCGTGGATGCGGGCCACCAGGCCCAAGCGGAAGTTTTGATTGCAAAGGAGCCGCGGTGAACAACCAATGGTTTTCGAAGGTTGCTGTTTGGCTGGTGATCGCCCTCGTGCTGTTCACCGTGTTCAAGCAGTTCGACAAACCTCGCGTCGCCGAAGGCGTGACCTATACGCAGTTCATGGAGGACGCGAAGGCCGGGAAGGTCAAGAAGGTCGAGGTCCAGGGGCGTAATCTCAAAGTCACGCCCACCGATGGCCAGGTCTACACGATCGCGTCACCCGGACAAGACATCTGGATGATCGGCGACCTGATGAAGTACGGGGTGCAGGTCTCCGGCAAGGCCGATGAAGAGCCTTCCATCCTGATGAGCATCCTGATCTCGTGGGGCCCGATGCTCCTGCTGATCGCCGTCTGGATTTACTTCATGCGGCAGATGCAGGGTGGCGGCAAGGGCGGTGCCTTCAGCTTTGGCAAGAGCAAGGCCCGCATGCTGGACGAGGCCAACAACTCCACCACCTTCGCCGACGTCGCGGGTTGCGACGAGGCCAAGGAAGAGGTGAAGGAGCTCGTCGACTTCCTGAAAGACCCGCAGAAGTTCCAGAAGCTCGGCGGCCGCATTCCGCGCGGCGTGCTGCTGGTCGGCCCTCCGGGCACCGGCAAGACCTTGCTCGCCAAGGCCATCGCCGGCGAAGCCAAGGTGCCGTTCTTCAGCATCTCCGGCTCGGATTTCGTTGAAATGTTCGTCGGTGTCGGCGCCGCCCGCGTGCGCGACATGTTCGAGCAGGCCAAGAAGAGCGCCCCCTGCATCATCTTCGTCGACGAAATCGACGCCGTCGGCCGCCACCGTGGTGCCGGCCTGGGCGGCGGCAACGACGAGCGCGAGCAGACGCTGAATCAGATGCTCGTCGAGATGGACGGCTTCGAGACCAACCTCGGCGTGATCGTGATGGCGGCCACCAACCGGCCCGACATCCTCGACCCTGCGCTGTTGCGCCCCGGCCGCTTCGACCGCCAGGTCTACGTGACGCTGCCCGACGTGCGTGGCCGCGAGCAGATCCTCAACGTGCACATGCGCAAGGTGCCGGTCGGCCAGGACATCCGCGCCGACATCCTGGCCCGCGGCACGCCCGGCTTCAGCGGTGCCGATCTGGCGAACCTGGTCAACGAAGCGGCTCTCTTCGCTGCGCGCCGCAACGGCCGCGTGGTCGAGATGGTCGACTTCGAGAAGGCCAAGGACAAGATCATGATGGGCCCCGAGCGCAAGTCCATGGTCATGCCCGAGGAAGAGCGCAAGAACACGGCGTACCACGAGGCCGGCCACGCGCTGGTGGCGCGCCTGATGCCCAAGACCGACCCGGTGCACAAGGTCACGGTGATCCCGCGCGGCCGCGCGCTGGGTGTCACGATGCAGCTTCCGGAAGGCGACCGCTACAGCATGGACAAGGAGCGCATGCTCTCAACCATCAGCGTGCTCTTCGGTGGGCGCATCGCGGAAGAGGTGTTCATGCACCAGATGACCACCGGCGCCAGCAACGACTTCGAGCGTGCGACGCAGATCGCCCGCGACATGGTCACGCGCTACGGCATGAGCGAGGCGATGGGCCCGATGGTCTATGCCGAGAACGAGGGCGAGGTTTTCCTCGGCCGCTCGGTCACCAAGACGACGAACGTCTCGGAAGAGACCATGCAGAAGGTCGATGCCGAAGTGCGCCGCATCATCGACGAACAGTACGCCGTCGCCCGCCGCTTGATCGAGAACAACCAGGACAAGATGCACGTCATGGCGAAGGCGCTGCTCGAGTGGGAAACCATCGACACCGAGCAGATCGACGACATCATGAATGGTCGCCCGCCGCGTCCCCCGAAGGACTGGAATGCGGCCACGGGCAAGTCGGGTGGCAGCACGCCGCCGGTCAACCCGGATGGTGCACCAGCCGCCGCCTGATCGGCGACTGTAAAGAGAATCACAACGGGGCTTCGGCCCCGTTTTTCGTTCGAGGCACAGATCTAGCAACATGCCTGCGACCTGGCACACCACGCGTTTCCGCATCGACCTGAGCCGCCCCCGGGTGATGGGCATCGTCAACATCACGCCCGATTCGTTCTCGGACGGAGGGCGCCATGCCACGACGCAAGCGGCCATCGCCCATTGCGAGCAGCTGCTGCGTGAAGGCGCTGACATCCTCGACCTGGGCGGCGAGTCGAGCCGCCCCGGGGCCGACCCTCTGCCGCTCGAAGAAGAGCAGGCCCGCGTGCTCCCGGTGCTGCGCGAGGCGCTGACGCTGGGCGTGCCGGTCTCCGTCGACACCTACAAGCCGGAGACCATGCGCGCCGCGCTCGACCTCGGTGCCGACATCGTCAACGACATCTATGCCTTGCGCTGGCCGGGGGCCGTCGAGGCGGTGGCGGCACACCCGAGCTGCGGCGTGTGCCTGATGCACATGCAAGGCGAGCCGGCCTCCATGCAGCAACGACCGATCTATGGGGACGTGCTGGAGGACGTGAGCCGCTTCCTGCTCGACCGGGCTGCGGCACTGACAGGGGCGGGCGTGCAGCGCGAGCGCATCACGCTCGATCCGGGCATCGGCTTCGGCAAGACGGTCGAGCACAACCTGGCCTTGCTGGCGCGCCAGCGGGAGCTGCTTCGCCTCGGGTATCCGCTGCTCCTGGGGTGGTCACGCAAGAGCAGCCTGGGCGCGCTGACGGGCCGACCGGTCGAGCAGCGCCAGGCCGCGAGCCTGGCTGCGGCATTGGCCGCTGCGCAGCATGGCGCGAAGGTGCTGCGCGTGCACGACGTCGCCGCAACGGTGGACGCCCTCAAGGTCGGGGAGGCGGCTGGTCTGCTGCCCGTGGTCGCCGAGGCGCTGCTGCACAATCCCGAGGCATGACAGCCTGCCTTTCCAGGGCACTTCGACAGACGACATGAGCAGAACCTATTTCGGCACCGACGGCATCCGCGGCACGGTCGGGCAATCGCCCATCACCCCTGACTTCATGCTGCGCCTCGGCCACGCCGTCGGCCGTGTGCTCAAAGGGCAGGGGAACCGGCCCACGGTGCTCATCGGCAAGGACACGCGAATCTCGGGCTACATGATCGAGTCGGCACTCGAAGCCGGCTTTGCCTCGGCGGGTGTCGACGTGCTGCTCACCGGCCCCCTGCCGACACCGGGCGTGGCCTACCTCACCCGCGCGTTGCGCCTGGACTTGGGTGTCGTGATCAGCGCTTCTCACAACCCGTATGGTGACAACGGCATCAAGTTCTTCTCGGCCCATGGCCAGAAGTTGCCCGATGACTGGGAGCGGGCCGTGGAAGCCATGCTCGATGAAACCCCGCGCTGGGTCGATTCGTCCCAGCTGGGGAAGGCCCGCCGCATCGACGATGCCCGCGGGCGCTATGTCGAGTTCTGCAAGAGCACCTTCGGCAACGACCTCTCGCTGAAGGGGCTGAAGGTGGTGGTCGATGCTGCCCACGGCGCGGCCTACCAGATCGCGCCCGAGGTGTTCCACGAGTTGGGCGCCGAGGTGGTCGGCATCGGCTGCAGCCCCGACGGAACCAACATCAACGACGGCTTCGGCGCCACGGCGCCCGACGCCTTGGTGCGGGCGGTGAAGGAACACGGCGCCAACTACGGCGTGGCGCTGGATGGCGACGCCGACCGGCTCCAGCTGGTGGACGCCGGTGGCCGCCTCTACAACGGCGACGAGTTGCTCTACGTCATGGTCGTCGACCGGCTGGCCCAAGGTCAGCGCGTCGCTGGCGCCGTCGGCACCCTGATGACCAACATGGCGGTCGAGGTCGCCCTGAAGGCGCATGACATCGAATTCGTCCGCGCCAAGGTCGGCGACCGCTACGTGCTGGAAGAACTCTCCGCCCGCGACTGGCTGCTGGGCGGCGAAGGCTCGGGCCACCTGCTGGCCCTGGACAAGCACACCACCGGAGACGGCATCGTGAGCGCCCTGCAGGTGCTGCAGGCCGTGATGCGCAGCGGCAAGTCGCTGGCCGAGCTGCTGGCGCCGGTGACCCTTTTCCCGCAGGTGCTGATCAATGTCCGCCTCAAACCAGGGCAGGACTGGAAGGCAACGGCTGGCTTGGCCGATCTGCAAGCCCAGGTCCAGCGGGAGCTGGGCAACGACGGCCGGCTCCTGATCCGCCCCTCCGGGACCGAGCCGCTGGTGCGCGTGATGGTCGAGGCACGAGACGCCGCCCAGGCCAAAACCTGCGCCGAACGCCTCGCCAACCAGCTCAAAACCGGCTGAAACAGGCTTTTTGACAGTTCAGCGACGGGTTTGTGACAGCTTTTCGGGGCGCCGCCCCGATGTCACATGGCTGTCATCTGCGACTTCTACAGTGCCGGCAGTTCACTGTCAGCCCTCTAGAAAGGCGCAACCATGACCCAATCCCTTGCTCGACTCACAACCGCTGCCGCCCTGTCTCTGGTGGCCGCTGCGGCTTCCGCCCAAGACGTGACCGGTGCCGGTGCCACGTTCCCCGCCCCGCTGTACGCCAAGTGGGCCGACGCCTACAACAAGGCGACCGGCGTGCGCATCAACTATCAATCGGTCGGTTCCGGTGCTGGCCTGAAACAGATCGGCAGTAAGACGGTCGATTTCGGCGCATCCGACATGCCGCTCAAGGACGACGCCCTGCAAAAGGATGGCCTGATCCAGTTTCCGACCGTGATTGGCGGCGTGGTGCCGGTGGTCAACATCGCCGGCATCAAGCCGGGCCAGATCAAGCTCACCGGCCAGGCACTGGGTGACATCTACCTTGGCAAGATCACCAAGTGGAACGATCCGGCACTGACCGCCATCAACCCCGGCGTGCCCCTGCCGGACGCTGCCATCTCGGTGGTGCGCCGGGCCGACGGTTCGGGCACGAGCTTCATCTTCACGAACTACCTGTCCAAGGTGAATGCCGAATGGCAGTCCAAGGTGGGTGAGGGCACGGCCGTGAATTGGCCCACGGGCGCGGGCGGCAAGGGCAACGAGGGCGTGGCGGCGTTCGTCGGCCGCCTGCCGAACTCCATCGGTTATGTCGAGTACGCCTACGTCAAGCAGAACAAGATGACGTACACGCTGCTGAAGAACAAGGACGGCAACTTCGTGGCCCCCGACGACCTCAACTTCAAGGCAGCGGCGGCCGGTGCCGACTGGGCCAAGAGCTTCTACCAGGTGCTGACCGAGCAGCCGGGCAAGGACGCCTGGCCGCTCACGGGTGCGACCTTCATCATGATGCACAAGCAGCAGGACAAGCCCGCCCAAGCCGCCGCCACCCTCAAGTTCTTCGACTGGGCCTACGCTAACGGCGATCAGGCCGCCGCCGAGCTGGAATATGTGGCACTGCCGGATTCGGTGAAGAGCCTGGTCCGCAAGCAGTGGTCGCAGATCAAGGACGCCGGCGGCAAGCAGGTCGCCGGTCTCTGACCGATCCCAAGCAAGCAGGACGCTGCGGCGCGGCCCGGGAGGGCGCGCCGCTTTCATGACGGAGGGACCGTGGCCGCTACACTCCCCGCATCTCACTACGACCCGGACAAGATGGACCGCTCCGACCCCATGGGGCGACCGCCGGCCCGCCGGCGGATCATGCCCTGGGCCGACACCGTGTTCTCGGTGCTGGCGCATGGCGCCGCCATCCTGACCCTGCTGCTGCTGGCCGGCATCATCTTCTCGCTGCTGATCGGCGCCATGCCGGCGATCAAGGAGTACGGCCTCGGCTTCCTCTTCAGCAGTGACTGGGACCCTGTCCAGGACAAGTACGGCGGCCTGGTGATGATCTACGGCACGCTGATGACCTCGCTGATCGCGCTGGTCATCGCGGTTCCGGTGAGCTTCGGGATTGCGCTTTTCCTGACCGAACTGTCGCCGGGCTGGCTGCGTCGCCCGCTCGGCACGGCCATCGAGCTGCTGGCCGCCGTGCCGTCGATCGTCTACGGCATGTGGGGTCTGCTGGTGTTCAGCCCCGTGCTGTCGACCTACGTGCAGCAGCCGCTGCAATCGCTCTTCGGCAACACGCCCTTCCTGAAGGACCTGGTCTCGGGCGCGCCGGTGGGCATCGGCATCCTGTCGGCGGGAATCATCCTCGCCATCATGATCATTCCCTTCATCGCTTCGGTGATGCGCGACGTGTTCGAGGTCACGCCGGCGATGCTGAAGGAGTCGGCCTACGGGCTGGGTGCCACCACCTGGGAGGTGGTCTTCAAGGTGGTGCTGCCGTACACGAAGACCGGCGTCATCGGCGGCATCATGCTCGGCCTCGGCCGCGCGCTCGGCGAAACCATGGCCGTCACCTTCGTGATCGGCAATGCCAACCAGCTCGCGGGCCCCTCGCTCTTCGAGGCAGCCAACAGCATTGCCTCCGTGCTGGCGAACGAGTTTGCCGAAGCCGGCGAGGGCCTGCACCAGGCATCGCTGCTGTACCTGGCGCTGGTGCTCTTCTTCATCACCTTCGTGGTGCTGTCGCTGTCCAAGCTGCTGCTCGCGCAGCTGAAGAAGGGCGAAGGAACACGCACATGAGCACTCTCATCTCCAGCGATCGCCTGGCCAAGCACCGCGGGCGCAAGCGCATCAACGCGGTGGCACTCACGCTCTCGCTGGCGGCCATGGCCTTCGGCCTCTTCTGGCTGATCTGGATCCTGGTCGAGACGGTGCGCCTCGGCTTCGGCGGCCTCGCCTGGTCGGTCTTCACCGAAATGACGCCGGCGCCGCTCGCCGAGACCGGCGGCCTGGCGAATGCGCTCATGGGCTCGCTGATGATGGTGGTGCTGGCCACCTGCGTGGGCACGCCCATCGGCGTCATGGCGGGCGTTTACCTGGCCGAGTACGGCCAGAAGACCTGGCTCGGCAGCGTCACGCGCTTCATCAACGACATCCTGCTCTCGGCCCCGTCGATCGTGATCGGCCTCTTCATCTACGCGGTGGTGGTGTCGCGCATGAAGACCTACTCGGGCTACGCCGGCATCCTGGCTTTGGCGCTGATCGTGATCCCGGTGGTCATCCGCACGACGGAGAACATGCTCACGCTGATCCCGAACGCGCTGCGCGAAGCGGCGTACGCGCTGGGCACGCCGAAGTGGAAGGTGATCTCGAGCGTCACGCTCAAGGCCGCCCGCGCCGGCGTGATCACCGGTATGCTGCTGGCCTTTGCGCGCATCGCGGGCGAGACGGCGCCGCTGCTTTTCACCGCGCTGTCGAACCAGTTCTGGTCGACCAACCTCGGCGCCCCGATGGCCAACCTGCCGGTGACCATCTTCAAGTTCGCGATGAGCCCCTACGAGAACTGGCAGAAGCTCGCCTGGGCGGGGGTTTTCCTCATCACGCTCGGCGTGCTGGCGCTCAACATCGTGGCGCGGGTCTTCCTGCGCAACAAACACTGAATCCGAAAGCGGGATCACATGGACATCAAAGTCGAAGGCCTCGTGACCGAAAAGCCGAAGCTTGCCGTGCGCGACCTCAACTTCTACTACGGCTCGTTCCACGCGCTCAAGCACATCAACCTCGACATCCCCGAGAAGAAGGTGACTGCCTTCATCGGCCCGTCGGGTTGCGGCAAGTCGACGCTGCTGCGCACCTTCAACCGCATGTACGAGCTCTACCCCGAGCAGCGCGCCGAGGGCGAGATCTCGATCGATGGCGAGAACATCCTCACCTCCAAGCACGACGTGTCGCTGATCCGCGCCAAGATCGGCATGGTGTTCCAGAAGCCCACGCCGTTCCCGATGTCAATCTACGACAACATCGCCTTCGGCGTGCGCCTGTTCGAGAACCTGCCGCGCGTCGAAATGGACGAGCGCGTGGAATGGGCGCTGAAGAAGGCGGCGCTGTGGAACGAGGTGCGCGACAAGCTCGACCAGAGCGGCTCCGGCCTCTCGGGTGGCCAGCAGCAACGCCTGTGCATCGCCCGCGGCATCGCGATCAAGCCCGAAGTGCTGCTGCTCGACGAGCCGTGCTCGGCGCTCGACCCCATCTCCACCGGCAAGATCGAAGAGCTGATCCACGAACTGAAGAGCGACTACACCGTCGTCATCGTGACCCACAACATGCAGCAGGCGGCTCGCTGCTCCGACTACACGGCGTACATGTACCTCGGCGACCTGATCGAGTTCGGGCCGACCTCCGAGCTCTTCATGAAGCCGAAGAAGAAAGACACCGAGGACTACATCACCGGCCGTTTCGGCTGATGATCCACAAGGCGAGGACGCAGCGATGAGCGAAAAACACCTCTCGACCCAGTTCGACAGCGAACTCAGTGGCATCTCGAACCGCGTGCTCGAAATGGGCGGGCTGGTCGAGTCCCAGGTGGCGCAGGCGGTCTATGCGCTGACCAACTTCAGCGGCGATGTCGCCACCGACGTGCTGCGCAGCGAAGAGCGCGTGAACACGATGGAAGTGGAGATCGACCGCGATCTGTCGACCATCATCGCCCGCCGCCAGCCGACGGCGCGCGACCTGCGCCTCCTGATCGCGATCTCGAAGACGATCGCCAACCTCGAGCGCGTGGGTGACGAAGCGGCACGGGTGGCACGCACGGTGCAGCGGCTCATCAACACCGGGGTGTCGAGCCGACTGCGCCTGCCGGTGAACGACCTTGCCTACGAGGCAGAACTCGCCATCGCCCAACTCCGCAAGGCGCTCGACGCGTTTGCCAGGCTCGACACCGCCAAGGCGGTCGAAGTGCTGAAGCAGGACGACCAGATCGACCAGGAGTTCGATGGCCTGATGCGCAAGCTCATCACCTACATGATGGAGGACCCGCGCACCATTTCGGCCAGCATTGACCTCGTCTTCGTGGCCAAGGCCATCGAGCGGGTGGGGGATCACGCGAAGAACCTCGCCGAGGTCATCATCTACATCGTGAAAGGCACCGACGTGCGGCACAACTCGGTCGAAACCGTGGAGTCGATGGTCAAGTGATCGGAGTACAAGCATGAGCCAGGTCCTGGTGGTTGAAGACGAATCGGCAATCGCCGAACTGATGTCGATCAACCTGCGCCACGCAGGCTATGAAGTCGTGATCGCTGCGACGGCAGATGACGCCCAGCAGCAGGTCGACCGGGTGCTGCCCGACCTGGTGGTGCTCGACTGGATGCTGCCCGGCCAGTCGGGCCTGCAACTGGCCAAGCGCTGGCGCTCGCAGCCGCGCACGCGTGACCTGCCGATCATCATGCTCACGGCGCGCGCCGAAGAAGCGGACAAGATCTCGGGCCTCGATGCCGGGGCTGACGACTACCTCACCAAGCCGTTCTCGACGCACGAGCTGATGGCGCGCATCCGCGCCGTGCTGCGCCGCAAGGCGCCGGAGGCGCTCGATTCGGCGGTGGAGATCGGCCTGCTGAAGCTCGACCCGGCCACGCGCCGCGTGTCGCGCGAGGGGCAGGAAGTGCGCCTCGGCCCGACCGAATTTCGCCTGCTGCATTTCTTCATGACGCACCCGGAGCGCGTGCACAGCCGCTCGCAGCTGCTCGACCGTGTGTGGGGCGACCATGTGTTCATCGAAGAGCGCACGGTCGACGTGCACGTGAAGCGCCTGCGCGAAGCCCTCACGCCGGTGCAATGCGCGCACATGATCGAGACCGTGCGCGGTGCCGGCTACCGGCTGACGCAACAGGTGCAGACACTGTCTGCCTGACGCATCGGGTATCGCGTGGACTGGCTGCTGACGAGGCTCGTGGTCGCGGTGGTTGCCGTGGCCCTGGGTGGCTTTGTCGGCTATCTCGCGGGCCACGCGGCCCATGTGCCGGTGGTGGGAGCGGTGATCGGCGGTGCCGTCGGTGCGTGCCTCGTGGTGCTGGCCGACACCTTGCGCGGCTACCGGCTCACGCGCTGGCTCAGCGGCAGCCAGGAGGGGCAAGCGCCGCGTGACACCGGCTTCTGGGGCGAGATCGGTTACCGCGTCGAGCGCTCGATCCGCCTGCGCGAGAAGAGCATGCAGACCGAGCAGATGCGGCTGGCGCAGTTCATCTCGGCGATGGAGGCGTCACCCAATGGCGTGCTGCTGCTCGACGAGGCCGACCAGATCACCTGGTGCAACGCCATGGCCGCCAACCACTTCGGCCTCGACCCGGAGCGCGACAAGCGCCAACGCATGACCAACCTCGTGCGGGCGCCGGTCTTCGTCGCGCATCTGCAGGCCGGCGTGTATGGCGAGACCCTGCTGATCCCCGATCCGCGCGGCCGGGGGACGCTGTCGGTGCTGGTTCGCAGCTATGGCGACGGCCTGAAACTCGTGCTCTCGCAAGACGTCACCGAGCGCGAGCGCTCCGAGGCGATGCGCCGCGACTTCGTGGCCAACGTGTCGCATGAAATCCGCACGCCGCTGACCGTGCTCGCAGGGTTCATCGAGACGATGAACAACCTGCCGTTGACCGAGGTCGAGCGCCGCCGCGTGCTCACGCTGATGTCACAGCAGACCCAGCGCATGCAGACGCTGGTGAGCGACCTGCTGACGCTGGCCCAGCTGGAAGGCGGGCCACGCCCCCCGATCGACCGTTGGGTGCCTGTGGCCAAGCTGATCGGGCAGGCGCATGCCGATGGCGCGTCGCTGTCGATGGGGCGCCATCAGTTCACGGTGTCAGAAGACACCGATGCGCAGATCGCCGGCCTGGAGAGCGAGTTGATGAGCGCGGTTGGCAACCTGGTCACCAACGCGGTGCGATACACGCCGGAAGGGGGGCGCATCGCGGTGATCTGGAGGCGCCGCGACGACGGCTCGGGCGAGATCACGGTGAGCGACACCGGCATCGGTGTGTCGCGCGAGCACATCCCGCGCTTGACGGAGCGCTTCTACCGGGTGGACGGTAGCCGGTCTCGCGAAACGGGCGGCACGGGCTTGGGCCTGTCCATCGTCAAGCACGTGGTGCAGCGGCATGGCGGCGAGCTCGATGTGCAGAGCGAGCTCGGCAAGGGCTCGAGTTTCAGCCTCGTTTTTCCGGCAGCGCGCGTGCGGGTGCCGGACTCGCCGGCGTCCGTGGACACGAAGTCTTCGGCCGTGGCTGAGAAGGTGCCACGTTAACGAGCGGTGGTGCCGTCGCCGCTGCGGCGGTAGACCGCGACGACTTCATCCTTGTCCACCGGCCGGCGTTCGCGAGCGACCAGCAGCCAGCCTGCCGGTGCCGGCGCACGCCGGTTGACCGTCTCGGTCAGCAGCAGGAACTCGCAGCGGGTCGCATCGCCCATCGCGTTGCCCTCGACCCGGTAGTCGCCGAAGTACTCGAGCGCCGCAATCTGCGCGCGCGACATGCCAGGCGCGGCGATGCAGGCATCGCGCGGCACGTGCTGGGTGATGCGCACGATGAGCGGTCGGTAGCTCCGGGCGTAGTCGAAGAGCGGCAGCCCGAGCGACATCACCAGCATCCAGCACACCGCCACGCCGCTGGCCGGCAACACCATGCTCTTCCACAGGGGGTGGCGGTTGCGACCCGTGCGCCATTGCACCAGCCACAACCAGGCGAGGGTGCCGAGCACGGCGACGGCCAGCGCGAAGGCCGAAAACTTCGGCACGAAGCCCGGAGCAAGCTTCATCACGTTGGCCGCCGGTTTGGCCGGGAAGCCGGTGTAGACCGAGGCGTAGATCACCCAGATCGCGATCACCCAGGCGGTGAAGAAGAAGACGGAGAACCAGTCGATGGCGGACGAGGTGCCGCGGTGCAAGGTGGGCAGCGCAAAAGCGGCCAGGACTGCCAACGCGGGCAATGCGAGCATCAGGGCGCGATCCGACCCGCCCATCGCCACGCACGCCACCAGGCTCACCAGGGCGCTGCCCAGGGGCACGGCGATGTGCCGGTGCAGCAGGTGGGAACGCCAGCGCCACAGCGTCCACAAGGCCAGCGGCCAGGCGGGCCATGTGAACCACGCCAGCAATCGGGCCACGTTGAAGAGCTGGCTGGGGTGCGCGTAGCCGTTCGCACGCCAAGCCCAGGCCTGCAGCGATAGCGCCACCACGGCGGCCAGCGCCGCGGACAAGACGATCCAGGTCGTGAAGCGGCGGGCGGGCTCGTAGCTCGAGTACCAGCAGGCCACGGCGCCTGCGCCGGCCAGGAGCATCGCAATGCTCGGCGCACCGCTGCCAGCGAGAACCGGAAGGGCGACGAGCGCTGCGACACGGCTTTGCCACGGCCTGAACGGACAGGCGGCAAGCGCGTAGAGAAACAAGGCGACGCTTGCGAGCTGGGCGAGTTCCGGCGTGGTTTCGTGTCCCAACTGCAGGAGGCCGAGGCTGGCGATCAGCGCGAGCAGCGCGCCGTCGGCGATGGCGCGGGCATAGTCCACCGGGCTTGCCTCACCGCCGAAGGCAAACGGCACCGGCTGGGCGGCGTCCGTGCGGGCGAGGTGATAGGTGCTGTACCACGTCCACAGAAAGGTGAGCCCGAGCAGGATCGCAAAGGGCACACGGGCAGCAAGCTCCGGCGCCACGAGCCCGCCTGACAGCTTGATGAAAACCGCGCCCAGCCAGTAAGGCAGCAGGGCGGCGTCGGCTGGCAGGCCACCGACCGTGGGCGTGAGCCAACTGGTGTGCCCCTGGGCGATGTTGACCATGTAGCCGAACGCGGAGATGTCGGCGCTCTTCCAAGGGTCCCGGCCAAAGACGCCTGGCAGCAGATAGGCTGCACACAGCAGGATCAGCGCCACCCGGGGCAGGCGGCTGGCGGCGCGTTCGGTGACGAGGGCGGGCTTGGGGGTGTTCAAGCTGAGGTGCTGATGTTGGGCGTCAGAGGCAGACGGCGATGATGCAGCAACTTGGGTGCATGCCCGGCGCAGGCAACAAAAAAGGCAGCCGAAGCTGCCTTTCCGTGCGGGTGCCAGCGGCGCCCGATTTACTTCTTGAGGTGCGCAAACTTGTTGCGGAACTTCTCGACGCGGCCGCCGAGGGAGTCGACGCTCTTTTGCGTGCCTGTGTAGAAGGGGTGGGACTCGCTGGTCGTTTCCAGCTTGAACAGCGGCACTTCACGGCCGTCGTCGAGCTTGATGGTTTCTTTGGTCTGGGCGCACGAGCGCGTCACGAACTTGAAACCGTTGGACAGGTCGACGAAGCAGACGTCGCGGTAGTTCGGGTGAATGCCTTCTTTCATGGGAACCTCTTCGCGTAAAGGTCGGGAGCCACGCCGAACCGCTCGGCGCACTTTCCGGATGGCGGAAAACCCGCGATTATGCCAGCGGCTTAGCCGCCGCGGCGCATCATGTCGAAGAAATCGAGGTTGTTCTTCGTGGATTTCATCTTGTCGAGGATGAATTCCATCGCCTCGATCTCGTCCATCGGGTAGAGCAGCTTTCGCAGGATCCAGGTCTTCTGCAGGATCTCGGGCTTCAGCAGCAGTTCCTCGCGCCGTGTGCCGCTCTTGTTCAGAAGGATCGACGGGTAGACCCGCTTCTCGGCCATGCGGCGGTCCAGGTGGATTTCGCAGTTGCCGGTGCCCTTGAACTCTTCGTAGATGACTTCGTCCATGCGGCTGCCGGTGTCGACCAGCGCGGTGCCGATGATGGTCAGCGAGCCGCCTTCTTCGATGTTGCGGGCCGCGCCGAAGAAGCGCTTCGGACGCTGCAGGGCGTTGGCGTCGACACCACCGGTCAGCACCTTGCCCGACGAGGGGAGCACGTTGTTGTAGGCGCGGGCGAGGCGGGTGATCGAGTCCAGAAGAATGACCACGTCCTTCTTCATCTCGACCAAGCGCTTGGCGCGCTCGATCACCATCTCGGCCACCTGCACGTGGCGGGCAGCGGGCTCGTCGAAGGTGGAGCTGATGACTTCGCCGCGCACGGTGCGCTGCATTTCGGTCACTTCTTCGGGGCGCTCGTCGACCAGCAGCACGATGAGGTAGACGTCGGGGTGGTTGGCGACGATCGCATGCGCCAGGTGCTGCATCATCACCGTCTTGCCGCTCTTGGGCGGCGCCACCAGCAGCGCGCGCTGGCCTTTGCCGAGCGGGGCGATGAGGTCGATGATGCGGCTCGTGATGTTCTCGTCGCCCTTGATCTCACGCTCGAGCTTGAACGCCTCTTTCGGGAAGAGCGGCGTCAGGTTCTCGAACATGATCTTGTGCTTGCTCTCCTCGGGCGTCACGCCGTTCACGCGATCGACCTTGACCAGCGCGAAGTAGCGCTCGCCGTCCTTGGGCACGCGCACTTCGCCTTCGATCATGTCGCCGGTGTGCAGGTTGAAGCGGCGGATCTGGCTGGGCGAGAGGTAGATGTCGTCGGTAGACGCCATGTAGCTCGTGTCAGGTGCGCGCAGGAAGCCGAAGCCGTCGGGCAGCACTTCGAGCACGCCGTCGCCGAACACCTGCTCGCCGGCCTTGGCGCGCTTCTTCATGATCGCGAACATCAGCTCCTGCTTGCGCATGCGCGAGACGTTCTCGATCTCCAGCTCCTCGCCCATCTTGATGAGCGCGGACACGTGGAGGGCTTTCAGTTCGGAAAGGTGCATGGGCGATGACCCTGGGTGAGAACGCCGATTGGCTGCAGGCTGGCGTTGCGCCTGGCACACCACGGTGCTGCCGCGGTGGAAACGCTGAAATGCGCGCTACTGGAACGCTGCGAGAACTTGGAGTTTGGGGCCGAACCGACGCGCCGTAGCGGGCGTGGTGGCGGGAGTCTTCTGGCGGTGACGCGGTGCTGGCTCAGAAGCCAGCGGACCGCGCCAACGCGATGGCGGAATTATAGATGACCGTCGAGGAACGCCGTCAACTGGGCTTTCGACAAGGCACCCACCTTGGTTGCAGCCAGTTGGCCGCCCTTGAACAGCATCAGCGTGGGGATGCCGCGGATGCCAAACTTCGCAGGCACGTCGCGGTTCTCATCGACGTTCATCTTCGCGATTTGCAGGCGACCGTCGTAATCCTTGGAGACTTCGTCGAGAATCGGCGCGATCATCTTGCAGGGGCCGCACCATTCAGCCCAGTAGTCCACCAGCACCGGCTTGCTCGACTGGAGCACGTCGCTCTCGAACGATGCATCGGTGGTGTGTTTGATCAGTTCACTGCTCATTGTCCTGTCCTCGGCTGGGGCCGCTCGTCGCGAGCGGCCAGGCGGAATGATTCTGACACAAAGCCCCTATTGCCTCCCCCTGGTGCGGTCTCGATGTTTTTATGGCAGCGATAGCCCGGCAGCCTCTTGAAACCGGCGCTGGATGGGCCGATATCGCAGCGCGGCTGAGTGATTGGGCGGCCGTGCGGGGGCTCGAATTGCGCTCGCTTGTGGTGCTCGTGCCGTTCGCCCAGCAGCTGGCGCCGGCGCGCAAGGCCTTTGCGTTGCGCGGTGGTTGGCAGCCTCGGGTGGAGACCACCCGGACCTTGGCCACATCGATGGGCCCGGCGCCACGGGGCGGCGAAGGGCACATCAGTTTCGACGCGGCGACCGACCGCTTGCACGCAGCGCGCCTGTTGCGCGGCCAGTCGTGGGTGTCGCGCGATCCGCTTGTGTTTGACGACGCCGTGTCCGCGGTCGTGACGACCGCTCACGCCATGCTCAAGGCGGCCGCCGCGGTCGCGCCTTCGGCGCGTGCCGATCATTGGCGGCGCGGTCGCGAGCTGATGGCGCCCGTGGCGGGCGTGGGGACCATCGAACGAGGGCTTGCGAGGGTGGCCCTGGAGTGGGCGGCATCTGCGCCGGCGCCGGTGACGGATGTGTTGTTTGCCAGTCGCCCGGGTGCGTGGGCGGTCGTGCAGGCTGGTGGCGAGGATCCACTCGTGCACAGCGTGATGACCGCCATGCCGGCAGATGTGCCGTGCCTCGTGCTGGATGCTGATGCGCGGGTGCTCGACGCGGTGGCGCCCACACTGGCGATGGCCCGTTGTGAAGGCTTCGAGCACGAAGCCGTGTGTGCCGCGGCCCAGGTGCTGGACCACGTGAGCCGCGGCGAGGTGCCGGTGGCGCTGGTGGCGCAGGACCGGCTGCTGATGCGCCGCGTGCGTGCCTTGCTCGAGCGGCACGGCGTGGGCTTGCAGGACGAGACCGGCTGGAAGCTCTCCACCACCCGCGCCGCAGCGCAAGTGATGGCCTTGCTCCGTGCTGCCGCGCCGAAGGCCTCGGCCGATCTCCTTCTCGACTGGCTGAAGACCACCGCGTGGCCGCAAGCTGCCGTGGCGCACATCGAGTCGGCGTGCCGCCGCGAAGGGTGGACGCAACTCAGCGCCATCCATGCCGAGCGTTTGCGCGGTGCCGCGATCCCGCTGCTCGCCGGTGCAACGGCCGTGCTGCAGAGCTTCCCCGCCACACGCCAGCCGCTGTCCGAGTGGCTGCGCATCCTTCGCGCCGCCTTGTGCGACAGCGGCGTGCTCGACCCCATGCTGTCGGACGACGCCGGCCTGCAGGTGCTGCAGACGCTCCACATCGAAGACGCTGCCGGCTGGTCGGCGCAGGCCGCACAGACTTCGATGAGCCTCGCCGACTTCAGCACCTGGGTCGACGCCGCGCTCGAAGACGCCTCCTTCATCCCCGACGCTGCACCCGATGCCAGCGTGATCGTCACGCCGCTGGCGCGGCTGATGTTGCGGCCCTTCGCCGCGTTGGTGTTTCCCGGTGCCGACGACCACCACCTCGGTGTCGACGCCGGCCCGCACCCCTTGCTCAACGAAGCCCAGGCCATGGCGCTCGGCGTGCCCACGGCGAAGCAGCGCCGCGAGGCGGAAGCGCTCGTGTTTGCCCATGCCGTGAGCCGTGCCCCGGTGACATTTTTCCATCGCCATGCCGACGGACCCGAGCCGCTCGCACCGAGCCCCTTGCTGGAGCAACTCGGGCTCAGGCTCGCCGCGATGGGCCGTTCACTGCAACCCTGGGTCGACCCGCGGGTGGCGGTGCAGCTCGACCCCACGCCCGTGACGATGCCGGCCCCCGCCGCGGCCGTGCTGCTGCCCGATCGTCTGTCGGCCAGTGCCTGCGAGGCGCTGAGAGCCTGCCCTTACCGCTTCTACGCGCTGTATCTTTTGCGCGCGCGCGAGGCGGAGGAGTTGGATGACGAGGTCGAGCAGCGTGACTATGGCAACTGGCTGCATGCCGTGCTGCTCAGGTTCCACACCGAGCGCGGCGAGCCCGCGTCTGTCGAGCTCGAAGCCGCTCGCCTGCTTGCCATCGCCCTGGAGGAGAAACAACTTCAGGGCCTCGACGATGCCGATTTCCTGCCCTTCGAAGCCGGCTTCATCGACCTCGTGCCGCGCTACATCGCCTGGCTCCACGAGCGCGATGCGCAAGGTGCCAGCTTCTGGCAGGGCGAGCAGGAGCGCGAGGTCGCGCCACCCGGATGGCACGGGATCCGCCTCTACGGCCGCATCGACCGAATGGACCGGCTGCCGGGCCCGGCCCTCGAGCTCATCGACTACAAGACCGGCAGCGCCGCCGGCCTGAAGGACAAGCTGCGCCAGCCGCTGGAAGACACGCAGCTCGCGTTCTACGCCGCGCTCGTGCAACCCGAGACCGCGCACCCCATCGAGGCGAGCTACCTGGCGCTCGGCCGCAAGATCGAATCCTTCCCGCACCCCGACGTGCAAGACAGCGCCAACGCGCTCGTGGCAGGTGTCGGCGTCGACGTCGCGCGCATCCGCGCCGGCGCAGGCATGCCTGCCCTGGGCGAGCCACCCACCTGCGATTTCTGCGAGGCCCGCGGCCTGTGCCGGCGCGACCACTGGAGCGGCGAATGAACACACCCGCCTACCGCGCTGACGGCCAGCTGATCGAGCGCGAGGCCTTCTACGCCATCGCCTGCGACCCGCAGCGCAGCGTCGTGGTCGAAGCCTGCGCCGGCGCCGGCAAGACCTGGATGCTCGTCTCACGCATCCTCCGCGCGCTGCTCGAGGGCGCGCAGCCGCAGGAGATCCTCGCCATCACCTTCACCCGCAAGGCCGCGGGAGAGATGCGCGAGCGCCTGCACGAGTGGCTGCGCGATTTCTCGGCGCATGCGATGGACGACGACGCCCGCGCGCAGCAGCTGCGTTTGCGTGGCCTCGACGCGGCACAGGCGCAGCAGCTCGCCCCCGCTCTCGGCCGCCTGCACGAAACCCTGCTCGCGAATGGCCGCAGCGTCGAGATCCGCACCTTCCACGCGTGGTTCTCGCAGCTCCTGCGGGCCGCACCGCGGGACCTGCTGGCCGAGCTCGGCCTCGCGCCCGGCATGACGTTGATGGAAGAGCTCGACGACCACCGCGCCGCCGTGTTCCGTCGCTTCCACGGCGTGGTGGCGGCCGACGCGGCCTTGCGCGCCGACCATGCCGCGCTCGTGCAGCGGCGTGGCCGCGATCAGCTGCGCAAGTGGCTCGAAGCGGCGCTCGACAAACGTGTCGAGCTGGAACTGGCCGATGCCGCCGGCGTGCTCGATGCCAGCATGCCGCCGCCTGATTGCGATGGGCATCCCTGCGAAGCCCTGAAGAGCGCGGCCTGGCGCGACAACCTGCGCGAGCTCGCGCGCGGCCTGGGGCAGGGTGGCGCCAAGGCCCAGGCCGCCGCCAACGGGGTGATCGACGCGATGTCGCTGCCCGAAAGCCAGGCGATGTTCCAGGGCCTGCGCAAAGCGCTCTTCACCGAAAAAGGCACGCCGCGGAAGCTGGGTGACCTGCCGCTGATGGCCACGCTCTCGGCAGAGCTCGAAGCCCTGCTCGCGCAAGTGCAGCAGTACGAGGCCCATCAGGAACACCTCCAGCTCGTCCGCCTCTCGCGCGTGCTGCTGCGCGAGCTGGCCGGCTACAAGCGCACGCGGGGCCTGGCCGACATGGCCGACCTCGAGCGTTGCGCGCTCGCCCTGCTGCGCGACGCCAGTCTCTCGGGCTGGGTGCAGGAGCGGCTGGACATGCGCATCCGCCACGTGCTGATCGACGAATTCCAGGACACCAGCCCGCTGCAGTGGCACGCGCTGCACAGCTGGCTCTCCGCCTATGCCGGTGCCGGTGGCGGCGCGAGCGGACAGCGGCCGCCGGGTGTCTTCATCGTGGGCGACCCCAAGCAGAGCATCTATCGCTTCCGGCGTGCCGAACCGAAGGTGTTCGGCGCCGCGCGCGAGTTCGTGACCGTCGGCCTGCACGGCCACTGGCTCGCCTGTGACCACACCCGGCGCAACGCCCCACAGGTGCTCGACGCGGTGAACCAGGTGTTCGAGCAGGCCGAACGGGAAGCGCTGTACGACGGCTTCCGCCCGCACACGACCGAACTGCAGGCCTTGCCCGCAGCGGGGGTCTACGCTTTGCCGCCGGTGCTGCGGGTGAAGCCGGTGAAGGGCGCGCCGGCGCAACCCTCGCTCTGGCGAGACAGCCTCGCCGTGCCGCGCCACGAGCCCGAAACGCAGCTGCGCGAGCAGGAAGCCCGGCATGTCGCGCATGCCATCCACGAGCTGCTGGCCGATGGCAGCACGCGCCCGGGCGAGGTTTTCGTGCTGTGCCGCAAGCGCGCCTCGCTGCGCCTGGTGGCGCGCGAGCTGCAGGCCTTGCACCTGCCATACGCGGCCGCCGAAGACCACGCGCTGATGGACGCCGCCGAGGTGCGCGACCTCGTGGCCGTGCTCGACGTGCTGGCCTCGCCCGAGCACCGCCTCTCGCTCGCGCATGCGTTGCGCAGCCCGGTGTTCGGCGTGAGCGACGACGAGCTGGTGCAGCTCTCGCTCGCTGCGCGCGACCACGCCGGCGACTGGTGGGCCGCCCTGCAGCAGATGCAGAGCCCGTCGCTCGCCCGCGCCGCGCGCCTGCTCGCGTCGTGGCACGAGGCTGCCGCGCAACTGCCGCCGCACGACCTGCTCGACCGCATCGTGTTCGAAGGCGAGGTGCGCGAGCGCGTGGCGGCCGTCGTGCCGCCCGAGCAGCGCCTGGCCGCGCTGAACGCGATCGACGCGCTGCTTGCCCAGGCGCTCACGCTCGATGGCGCGCGCTACGCCACGCCCTACAACTTCGTGCGCGCGCTGAAGCGCCGCCTGCTCAAGGCCGCGGCCCCGGTGCAGCCCGACGCCGTGCAGCTCTTGACCGTGCACGGCGCCAAGGGGTTGGAAGCCAAGGTGGTGTTCGTGATGGATTCGCAACCCGAAGCCGCCAAGCCAGACACCGCCACGCTCTTGATCGACTGGCCGGTCGAGGCCGACCGACCTCGGCGCTGCGCCTTCCTGTATTCCGAGGCGCAGTGCCCGCCCTCCCTGCGCGAGCTGATGGCCGACGAGATGAAGGCACGCCAGCGTGAGGAGCTCAACGGTCTTTACGTGGCGATGACGCGGGCCCGAGAGCGCCTCGTGTTCAGCCGCACCGAGCCCCACCACGCCGGCGCCTCCTGGTGGGAGCGGGTGGAGGGCCTGGCACAAGCGTGGCAACCCGCTGCGCCTGCGCAAGCGGCGGCGGGTGTCGCTTCACCGATCGTCCTGCAGGTGCTGCCCGCCGGGCGGCCGCTGGCCCGTGCCACGCCCCCCGTGCTGCGCTCGCCCGACACCCCCGCCACGCGGCTCGGCCAAGCCGTTCACCGGGTGCTCGAATGGGCGAGTGCGCAGCGGGAGACGCCCGATCTGGCGGAACTGGCCGAAGCCGCGGCGGCCGAGTTCGGTGCGCCACCCGGTGAAGTGGCGCGCATGGCCAGTGCCATCTGGCAGAACCCGCAGTGCCGGCGTTTCCTGGCCGGCCCGGGCCTGCTCTGGGCCGGCAACGAAGTGCCCATGGCCGAGGGCGGCGAGGTGCTGCGCCTGGACCGCCTCGTCAAGCTCGACGACGGCGCCGGCCCGACCTGGTGGGTGCTCGACTACAAGCTCTCGCTCCAGCCGGGCGAGCAGGCGGAGTACCGTGAACAGATGCTGCGCTACCGCCGCGCGGTGGCCGCCCTGGCGGCCGGCGAGCCGGTGCGCTGTGCGCTCGTCAACGGCCGTGGTGACGTGATCGAAGTCACATGAAACCGGTGCCGCCGCGTCGCCAGACCGGCGGCCGGAAATAACGGCCTGTTTTCGCGCCTGATCCGCGCATTGCTTCACGTCGCCGGGCGCTCAAATCCGGGCAGGCGCGCCTTTTGCGCGCAAGCTCTCATGCGCCTCCATGCTTGAAACGGAACACGCTCCGCCGAAACCGAACCCCACCCGGGTGCTTGGGCGCTTCGAGCTGCGCCAGTTGCTGGGCAAGAGCGAGCGCACCATGGTCTGGCTGGTCCACGACCCCCGCTCGGCCCAGGAACTGATGCTCACGCTGCCGCGCGTGCAACCCGGCTCGACCGCCGCCGCCGAGCTCTGGCTGGCCGATGCCAAGCATGCCGCTCGGCTGAACCACCCGAACCTGGCCCACGTGGTCGAGATCGGCGTGCAGGAGCACTGGCCCTACATCGCCGTTGACCGCGCCCTGGGCGTGACGCTCGGCGAGCGCCTGGCCACGAGCCCCAAGCTCACGGCCGAAGACGCGGTGAACTGGATCGCCCAGGCACTCGAAGGCCTGGCCTTCGCCCACGAAGCGGGCCTCGCCCATGGCGACCTGCAGCTCCACCAGCTCCTGATCAGCGAGCAGGGCACGGTGCGCGTGATGGCGCTCGGCGCGGGCCTGCCTGCGGCCGTGCAGGCCGAGCAGCTCGCCACCGACCGCGCCATGCCGCTCGACCCGAGCCGCCTGCGCCAGTCGCGCGAGGCGGCGGTGCGCGACGTGCTCACGATCGGCCTCCTGCTGTACCACGTGCTGGCCGGCGCGCCCGCGCTCGACGAGCCCGACACGGGCCGTGCCGTCGACCGCCTGCCGCCCCACGGCCGCGAGTTCGTGCGCCTGCCGTGGACCACACCGCAGCCGGTGCCCGAGGCGCTGCGCGCCATCGCCAACCGCGCGACCACGCACCAGGAGCGCCAGCGCTATCACAACGCCCGCACGCTGCTCGCCGCGCTGCAAGGCTGGCGCGAGACCGCGGCCCAAGAGAGCGGCGCGCTCGCACTGCTCATCGACCGGCTGCGCACCGTGGGCCATCTGCCGGCCGCCCCTGGCGTGGGCGCGCGCGTGGCACGGCTCGCCGTCGCCGAAGGCCAGCGCACCGACGAGATGGCGGCCAACATCCTGCAGGACATGGGGCTCTCGTTCGAGCTGTTGCGCACCGTGAACTCGGCGCAGGTGCAGGGCACGCAGGTGTCGGGCAACGGCCCGGTGCTGACGCTGCGCCGCGCCATCGCGCTCGTGGGGCTCAAGGGCGTGCGCCAGGCTGCGGCATCGCTGCGGCCGTGGCCTGGCCCCTTGTCTGAAGCGCACGCCACGACGATGCAGCGCCTGCTCGACCGCGTGCGCCTCGCGGGCCATGCCGCACAGGCCCTGCGGCCTGCGGGCTACGACCCCGAAGTCATCTACCTCGTCGCCACGCTGCAGAACCTCGGGCGGCTGATGGTCCAGTACCACTTTCCCGACGAGGCGTCGCAGATCCGCGAGCTGATGAAGAGCGCTCCCGCTGCAGAGCCTGGGGAGCCCGAGCTGCCCGGCATGAGCGAGGAGGCCGCCGCCTTCGCGGTGCTGGGAGCCGACATCGAATCCCTCGGCGCGGCCGTCGCCAAGCACTGGGGCCTGCACGAAGACGTGCTCTACATGATCCGCCGCCTGCCGGTGAGCAAGCCGGTGCGCGTGGCCGACACCGACAGCGACATGCTGCGCGTGGCGGCGAGCGCCGCCAACGAAGCCGTCGATGCCGTCACCGAGAACCCGCCGCAACGCGTGGGTGCCGCCTTGCAGCACGTGGCGCAGCGCTATGGCCGGGCCTTGTCGATCACGATGAAGGACCTGACCGAAGGCCTGCAGGCGGCCCGCGGCATCCTGCAAAGCGGGCCGACCGGCGTCGTGCCGCGCGCACCGCGCCGCGAAGAGGCCGAGCCGGGCGATCCCGGCACCACCGAGTTCTCGGCGCTGCTCGCGTCGCGCAAGCGCTGAACCGCCCGACCATGCCCGCCGTCGCCACCGCCGAGACCCTGGGACGCTTCGAGCTCAAGCGTGAGCTGGGCAAGGGCGCACAAGCGACCGTGTGGCTCGCGTTCGACCCGCGCCTGGAGCGCGAGGTTGCCGTCAAGCTGATGCGGCTGGGTGCCGATGCTTCCGTGTCGAGCCAGTGGCTGCAGGAGGCGCGCAGCGTGAGTCGCTTGAACCACCCGCACATCGTGCCGGTGTTCGAAGGCGACATGCACCACCAGCAGCCGTATCTCGTCTTCGAATACGTGCCCGGCCGCACGCTCACCGCCCACCTGCGCGCACGCGGCGCGCTGCCGGTGCGCGAGGCCGTCGAGATGATGGTGGGCGTGCTCGATGCGCTGGAAGTGGCGCACCAGGCCGGCGTCGTGCATCGCGACCTGAAGCCTTCGAACATCCTCGTCGACGGCCAGGGCCGTGGGCGGGTGATGGACTTCGGCATCGCGGCCAGGCTGCACGATCCTTCGCACCAGCAGCAGGTGGTCGGCACGCCGGGCTACATGTCACCCGAAGCGACGCATGGTCTCAAGCCTTCGCCTGGCATGGACGTGTTTTCGGCTGGCCTCGTGCTCGCGGAGATGCTCTCGGGCCAGCAGCTCGTGGCCGAGCGCGACCCGTTCCGCGCGATGTACCGCGTGGCACATGAAGACCGGGTGCTGCCGGAGAGCACGCCTGCCGACGTGGACGACCGCCTTCGCGCCATCGTGCTGCGCAGCCTGGCGCGCGACCCGTCGAAGCGCTTTGCACGCGCCGCGGAGTTTGCCGATGCCTTGCGGGACTGGCTTGCACCCGCGCCAGGGGAACAGCCGCAGGCCAGCGGCAACGGCACGCTCGACTTCCTCTTGCGCCGCATGCGGCACAAGAGCGACTTCCCCGCGCTGTCGAACTCGGTCGGTGCGATCCAGCGCGTGGCGAACTCCGAGAACGAGCGGCTCTCCAGCCTCTCGGGCGAGATCCTGAAAGACGTGGCGCTGACCAACAAGCTGCTGCGCATGGTCAACACCGCGAGCTTCCGGCATGCCGGCGGCGGCACCATCAGCACCGTGTCGCGCGCGGTGGCGCTGGTGGGCTTTGCCGGCATCCGCAACATGGCCCTGAGCCTGGTGCTGCTGGAACACATGAACGACAAGGCGCATGCCTCGCAGCTGAAGGAGGAGTTCCTCCGCTCGCTGATGGCCGCGTCGCTCGCCAACGAGCTGTGCGGTGCGCAGCGCGAAGGCGAGGAAGCCTTCATCGGCGCGATCTACCAGAGCCTCGGCCGTCTGCTGACCGAGTTCTACTTTCCCGAAGAAGCGCGCCAGGTGCGAAGCCTTGTCGCCGCGGCCACGAAGAAGCCCGGCACGAGCGGGCGCACCACCAGCGCCGAAGAAGCCGCATCCATCACTGTGCTGGGCCTCAGCTTCGAGGAGCTGGGCCTGGGCATCGCGCGCAGCTGGGGCCTGCCCGAGAACCTGCAGCGCTGCATGCGCCGCCCGACCATCGAGCCGCCGGGCCGCCCATGCGACAAGGCCGATCGCATCCAGTGGATCGCCACCGTGTCGAACGAACTGACCGATGCCTTGCTGAAAGCCGAGCCCGGCCATGCCAGCACCGCGATCGCTGCGGTGGCCGAGCGCTACGGCAAGGTGCTGGGGCTGGGCGTGCGTGACGTGCAGGCCGCATCGGTGCTCGCGCAGCAGCGTCTCGCGGAGCTGGCGCAGGCGATGAACCTGCACGTGCAGCCCGGCTCGCCGATGCGCCGCCTGCTGGAAAAGCCGGGCAATGGCACCGGCGACAACATCGAACACGACAGCCTGACCGAGCACGCGCTGCAGGCCACGATCCCCGTCGAGGCAGCGCAGGTGCCCTTCGATCATCAGGCTGCGATCGACATGCTTGCAGCCGGCATCCAGGACATCACCAACACGATGGTCGAGGACTTCAAGCTCAACGAGGTGTTGCGCATGATCCTCGAGACCATGCTGCGCGCGCTGGGCTTCAGGCGCGTGATCTTCTGCCTGCGTGACCCGAAGTGCGATGCGCTCACCGGCCGCTTCGGCCTCGGTGAAGGTGTGGAGCAGGTGTCTGCGAAGTTCAAGGTGCCGCTGAAGACACCCGCCGGTGCGCCTGTCGATCTCTTCGGTGCGGTGTGCCTGAAGGGCGCAGACACCTTGATCTCCGACGCGACCTTGCCGCAGATCGCGGGGCGCTTGCCCGTCTGGTACAAGCAGGGCGTGAATGCGCCTGCGTTCCTGCTGCTGCCCTTGCTGATGAAGGGCGCGCCCTTTGCGCTGATCTATGCCGACAAGGCGAGGCCTGGCGCGATCGAGTTGGGTGAGAAGGAACTCTCACTCCTGCGCACCTTGCGCAACCAGGCCGTGATGGCCTTCAAGCAGGCGAGCTGAAGCGCGCTGCGAGCCCGGTGTGTCGGGCTTCACGAATGAGTGGTACGCCAGCGGGGGCGCGATGCTAACGCTTGTGATACCTGTCACGCTAGTGACTCGGCGCTCGCGCAACAAGGTACTGACCCCCTTGTAGGAAGTTGTTTCGCGATGGCAGGATCGCGCCCGTCTAGTCCCCAAGTAAAGGCACACAACATGGCACACCAACAATGGACCCGCCGCAATGCACTGCGCGCTGTCGCATCGGCGAGCGCGCTGGCATCCACACCTCTGTGGGCGCAGGACAAGGAGGCCGCTGCCGCAGCCGCCGCAGGCAGCGAGATTCGCATCGGTCAGAGCGCCCACCTGACCGGCCCGCTGGCGCCGTCGTTCGTGCCGGTGCTCAAGGGCCAGGACCTCGCCATTGAAGAAGTCAACCGCAAGGGCGGCATCAACGGCCGTCCGCTCAAGTTGATCACGCTCGACGATGCGTACGACGCGAAGAAGTGCGTCGAGAACGTCAACACGCTGCTCGACAAGGACAAGGTCGTTGCGCTGTATGGCCTGGCGAGCACGCCCAACGTCGGCGCGGTGCTGCCCATCCTGGCCGAGAAGAAGGTGCCGTTGGTCTGCGTGTACACCGGCTCGCCGGCGCTGCGTGCAAAGCACCATCCGTACTTCTTCACCACCATGGCGAGCTATCGCGACGAGGTGGCGCAGATGGTGCGCAACCTGGTCACGCTGCAGAAGTCGCAGATCGGCCTCGTGTACCAGAACGCACCGTTCGGCCAGCTGATGAAGCCGGTGGTGGAAGAGGTGGCCAAGGAACTCGGCGCCACGCTCGTGGTGCAGGCACCGCTGGAAGCCAACGGCAGCGATGCCGTGGCGTGCGCGCAGTCGCTCGCAGCGGGCCGCCCCCAGGCGATCATCTTCATGGCCTTCGGCCCGTCGATGGTGGCCTTCGTGAAGGCCGCGCGTGCCCATGTGGGTGTGCCCATCTACGCGGTGTCGATTTCCAACTCGCCGCAGATCCTCAAGGCGCTGGGTGACGATGCCCGCGGTCTCGCGTTCACGCAGACCGTGCCGTATCCGTTCCGGCAGACCACGCCGCTGACGCGCGACCTCGCCGCGGCGCTCTCGCGCGAGAAGCTCGAGCCGGCCTACGACTACATGTTCGGCTACCTGAACATGCGCATCCTCATCGAAGGCATTCGCCGCGGTGGCAAGCAGGTCACGTCCGCGAGCATCGTCAAGGGCATGGAGAGCATGACCAAGGTCGACCTCGGCGGCTATCCGGTGGCCTACAGCCCCACCAAGCACCACGGCTCGAACTTCGTCGAGATCACCATCGTCGGCCCGGGCGGCCGCTGGATGCGCTGATCGTTCGCTTCGGCGAACGGACGGACGGCAGGCTTCGGCCTGCCGTTTTTCTTTGGGTCGGACGTTTCCTACCGTGGCCGGCTGTGTGCTCCGACCTGCCGTCACGCCCGCGGCCGGTGGTGGGAGAGGCTGCGAGAACCTATCGTTTCCTTCGTTTTCACTCCATCAGGAGACGAGCATGAACAGCAACGATCAAGGTCAGAACCCGCGCAGTGGCCAGGTCCAGGGCGAAGGCGACTACGAAGCCGCGCGCCGCTACGACAAGTCGGCCCGCGAGTTTGCGGAGTCGGGCAAGGTCAAGCCGGCGGCCGACCAATCGGCACCGCGCAACGAGCGCGAGGCGGAAGAGATGGAGCGAGCCGAAGAGACTGGCAAGTCGCGCGCCAAGGGCGAAGACCCGCAGGTGAAGCGATGAGCGAAAAGCCGATGAGCGAGAAGCGCCAGGGGCTCACCAAGCCCCAGCAAGGCGACACCACCGCCGCCTCGTCGGAGCCTGTGCCGCGCCTGCCGCACGAGCGCGACGAGTCCTCCGATGCCCACGACGACGGCCAGCCGCGAGCACTCATCCGCAAGGCACACGACGACCTTGCCAAAGGGCGCGTCGACACCGATCGCGGCACGCCGATGAACGAGACCTACCAGCGCCAGAAAGAAGCGCCGCAGAAGAACACATGACCCCGCAAAAGAACACCAGCCACGACCTCACCGCACGCTACCTCGTACTGCTCGATCAGGAAGATGTCACGCGGGCCTTGCTCTTTGCGCAAGACCACCGCTATCTCGCCGAAGTCATCGACGATGACACGGGCCTGCTGGTCGACAACCTCATGAAAGCCGGCACGCGATGCGTGCCACCACGCGAAGTGGCCGAGCAGGCCAGGACGGAGGAGCCCGCGAAGCTGCTGTGTTTTGCCCTTGAGTGGGAATGAGCAGGGCGGGTTGACGAGCCTTACCCCCGGCACTGGTTGCAACGCTTAGGGCTGCTTGGTTCCCCACCTGACCCGGTTGGGCGCGCTCCCATGCGGGGAGGCCCGTCGCGGCGGATTGTAGGTGACGATCTGTCGCCGACTTCGCTGCAGGGCCGCGATGTCGGCGAGATGGTGGTCAGCGCAGTTGAAGCGCGTCGTCGCCGAACTCGATCTTCAGCGGCTCGATGACGAGCTTCTTCGGGCCTGCTTCCACGCGGCCGGCGACGATCGCCTTCACGCCCTGCGCTTCAGCGACCGCGACGGTGCGCTCGGCGTCTTCCGCCCTCACGAAGAGGGCGAAGCCCGCGCCCATGTTGAGCGTGCTGTAGGCCTCTTGATCGTCTTGCTTCGCGTGCTGCTGGATGAACTTGAGCACCGGCGTCACTTCGGGCACGGTGTGGATGCGGTAGGTGTGCGTGGCCGGGTGGCGCAGCAGCTTGCGCCAGCCATGGCCGGTGATGTTGGCGCAGTAGTGCGGCGTGATGCCGGCCTTGTAGAGCGCTTCAGTAACCGGTGAATACAGAACGGTGGGGGCCAGCAAGGCTTCGCCGTAGGTGAGGCCGGGCTGCACTTCGGTGAGGTAGCCCTGCGAGAGGCGCTCCACCAGCTTGCGTGCGAGGCTCAGGCCATTCGCGTGGATGCCGCTGGATGCAAGCAGCACGATCGCGTCGCCTGGGGCGAGCTTGTCGCCGACCGAGAGGCGCTCCTTGGGGTTGATGAGGCCGGTGCAACTGGCGGCGAGGTCGATGCGGCCCTCTGCCACGATGCCGGCAAGCGCAGGCGTTTCGCCGCCGCCCCAGGCCACCTGGCAGGTGTCGCAGGCGCGCTTCCAGCCGTCGACGAGCGCCTTGGCGCGCTGTGCGTCGGAGAACCAGTCGGAACCGCCGGCCGCCCAGTAGGCCTGCACCACGAGCGGCGTGGCGCCGACGGTGATGAGGTCGTTGATCGCCATCGCGATCGTGTCTTGGGCGATGCCGTCGTAGTAGCTTTTGCCGGTGAGCGCCTTCATCTCGTCGGCCACCAGTGCCTTGGAACCCAGGCATTCGACGATGGAGGCGATGTAGAACGGGCCCACGTCGACCACGTAGGCCGATTCGCCACGCGAGGCCTCGACTTCGGTGAAACCATGGCCGGCCAAATGAGCACCCGTGGCCTTGGCAGCACGCTGTGCCGCGACCTTCAGCGGGTCGATCAGGTCGTAGTTGACGCCGGCTTGTTCATAGCTGAGCGTGTCTTGGGCAGGCGTGGGATTCATCGGGCAGGCTGGGCGAGCTGGTAGGCAAGAGAAGGCAGGATTATCCCGGATCACCCAGGACTGCCTCATTAGAATGGCCCGATGTCCTATCTCGTCCTCGCCCGCAAATACCGCTCCCGCGACTTCGAGGCGCTGGTGGGGCAGGAACACGTGGTGCAGGCCCTGAGCAATGCGCTCACGCAGCAGCGCCTGCACCATGCCTACCTCTTCACCGGCACGCGCGGCGTCGGCAAGACCTCGGTCTCGCGCATCCTGGCCAAGGCGCTCAACTGCACCGGAGCCGATGGCCAGGGCGGCATCACCGCCCACCCGTGCGGCACGTGCAGCGCCTGCCGTGACATCGACAGCGGCCGTTTCGTCGACTACGTCGAGCTCGATGCGGCGTCGAACCGTGGCGTCGAAGAGATCTCCCTGCTGCTCGACCAGGCGGTCTACAAGCCGGTGGTGGGGCGCTTCAAGGTCTATCTCATCGACGAAGTGCACATGCTCTCGAACACCGCGTTCAACGCGATGCTCAAGACGCTGGAAGAGCCCCCCGAATACCTGAAGTTCGTGCTGGCCACGACCGACCCGCAGAAGGTGCCGCCGACGGTGCTCTCGCGCTGCCTGCAATTCAACCTGCGCCCGATGGCACCGCAGACGGTGCAGGAGCATCTGGCCCGGGTACTCGCCGCAGAGAGCATCGCGGCCGAGCCGGGTGCCCTGCGCCTTCTGGCGAAGGCCGCACGCGGCTCGATGCGCGATGCGCTGTCGCTCACCGACCAGGCCATCGCCTTCGGTGCGGGCGTGTTGAGCGAAGCGGGCGTGCGCCAGATGCTGGGTGCCGTGGACCGGAGCCATGCCGTGCGGCTGGTCGAGGCGCTGGCGGCCGGGCAGGGTGCCGACGTGGTGGCCGCGGTCGACGGGCTGCGCAGCCTGGGCTTGTCGGCCGCCGGCACGCTGGAAGAGATGGCCGCCCTGCTGCAGCAGATGGCCGTGGCGCAGGCGGTGCCCGACGCGATCGACGAGAACGATCCCGACAGTCCGACCGCTGCGCGACTGGCCGGCCTCCTGGCGCCCGACGAAACGCAGTTCCTCTACAGCATCGTGCTCCATGGTCGCGCCGAGCTGGCCCTGGCCCCCGATGAGTACAGCGGGCTGGTGATGGTGCTGCTGCGCATGCTGGCATTCCGGCCAGGCGCGGCGGGCACCTCGCCGCAGCGAGCCGGTTCGGCGCCTGCCGCGCGAACCGCGGCACCCGCCGTGGTGACTCGGCCGGTGGCGGTTGCGCCTTCGCTGCCAACGCCGGTTCCCGCACCCGCACCTGCTTCACCCGCACCGGCGGCCCCGTCCGTTCGCGCGGCGGCGGTCGCGCCGGCGCCGGCCGCGCGCGCTGCCGTCGTGCCCACACCGGCGCCCGCGGCGAGCAGCGAGCCGCCCCCCTGGCTCGACGACGTGCCTGATGAAGATGAAGCCGCGTCAGCGCCTGTCGAGGTGCGCGAGCCGCCGCGGCCGTTTGCGTCCACGGCCGCCGCTGCGCCTGTGTTCGAGCCCACGCCGCTCGGCGACCGCTGGGCCGAGGTTGTGTCCCGCATGGTCGAGGCGGGCAGCATCGGCGCCCTGGTGAAGGAACTCGCGATGCAGGCGCAATGCCTCGCGGCCGATGAGCCCGCGGGTGTGTGGCGCTTGCGTGTCGAGCGCGAAACCCTGCGCGCACCGGCCCAGCGCGACAAGCTGCAGGCGGCGCTGGCCGACCTGCTGCAACGCCCGGTGCAGATCGAGGTCGAAGCCGGTGTTGCCACCGACACGCCGGCCCAGCGCGCCGCGGCAGAACGCACGCGCCGGCAGAACGAGGCCGAGCAAATCATCCACAACGACCCCCTGGTGCAGGCCCTGATGAAGCAGTTCAAGACGGCACGCATCGTGCCGGGCTCCGTCAAGCCTCATTGATTTCTGGAGAACCCCACCATGATGAAGAACCAACTCGCCGGCCTGATGAAGCAGGCGCAGGCGATGCAGGACAACCTGAAGAAGGCGCAGGAAGAACTCGCGAGCCTGGAAGTCGAAGGCCAGTCGGGTGCCGGCCTCGTGAAGATCACGATGACCTGCAAGCACGACGTCAAGCGCGTGGCCATCGACCCGAGCCTGCTCGCCGACGACAAGGACATGCTCGAAGATCTGGTGGCCGCCGCCTTCAACGACGCCGTGCGCCGCGCCGAGGCCGTGTCGCAGGAGAAGATGGGCAAGCTCACCGCTGGCATGCCGCTTCCCCCCGGCATGAAGTTCCCGTTCTGACCCCGTGGCCGAACCCGCGCTCGACGGCCTGATCGAAGCCCTGCGACGCCTGCCGGGCGTGGGGCAGAAATCGGCGCAGCGCATGGCCTTCCATCTGCTGCAGCACGACCGCGAAGGCGCCCAGCGCATCGCACATGCCTTGACCTCGGCGGTCAACGACATCCGCCACTGCGAACGCTGCCACACCTTCACCGAAGCAACGGTCTGCCGCACGTGTCTCGACGACACCCGCGATCAGCGCCTGCTGTGCGTGGTGGAGACGCCGGCCGACCAGGCGGCGATGGAGCGCACCGGCAGCTACCGCGGGCTCTATTTCGTGCTGATGGGGCGCTTGAGCCCGCTCGACGGCATCGGTGTGCGCGACATCGGGCTGCAGCAACTCGTCGATCGCGCCAGCGAGGGCAGCGTCGACGAGGTCATCGTCGCGACCAGCTTCACCGCAGAAGGCGAAGCGACGGCGCATGTGATCGCCGAAGCGCTCAAGTCGCGTGGCGTGAAGGTCACGCGGCTCGCGCGGGGCGTGCCGATCGGCAGCGAGCTCGAATACGTGGACCTGGGCACCATCGCCCACGCGCTGGTCGACCGCCGCTGATCAGCGACGCTTGCGCGTCGGGCTCGTTGCCTTGCGCTGGATCGCTGGCTTCTTCGCCTTGACGCTGCTGCGCACGGTGGGCTGCCGCTGCGGCACATAGACGATCACGCTGTGGCCGGCGGCGAAGCTGGCGCCGGTGGCGACCTTGTTCCACGAGGCCACCTGCGATGCGCTCACCCGGTAGCGACGAGCGACCGACGCGACGGTGTCGCCCTTGACCGCACGGTGCGTGATGCGACGCGGCGGCACCGCCTCGGGCGCGAGCGACATCACGGCGTTGTCGGCCAGGTGCACCGACACATCCTTCAAGAGGGTTTCAGCGCGCGGCACGAGCAGGGTCGAGCCGGCCTTCACCAGCATGCGCGGCGGAATCTTGTTCACGTCGCGCAGTTCGGCTTCGCTGATGCCGAACTGCTTGGCGGCTTCGCTTGGCTTCACCGTCTTGGGGGCCACCCAGGCCGTCCAGGTGGCAAACGGGCCGCGATGGGCGGCGACGTTGCGCACGAAGAGGCTGGCGTTGTCGTAGGGCAGCAGGATCTGAGGCGTGCCGGCGGCGAGGATCACCGGCTTGTTCATCTGCGGGTTGAGCGTCAGGAATTCGTCGCGCGAGATGCCGGCCAGCTGCACAGCCACGTTGACGTCGATGTCGCGCTCGATGGGCACGCTCAGGAAGTAGGGGTGGTTGGCCAGCGGCGGCAGCGTGATCGAGAAGGCCTCGGGCCGTGCCACGATGTTCTTCACCGCCTGCAGCTTGGGCACGTAGTAGGCCGTCTCGTTGGGCATGCGCAGGCTCAGGTAGTCGGTCGGCTTGCCGGCCTTGCGGTTGCGGGCCTGCGCGCGCATCACGCTGCCTTCGCCCCAGTTGTAGGCGGCGAGCGCGAGATGCCAGTCGCCGAACATGTTGTGCAGCTTCTGCAGGTAGTCGAGCGCCGCGCGGGTGGATGCGAGCACGTCGCGCCGGTCGTCGCGGAAGACGTTTTGCCGCAGGTCAAAATTTTTCCCGGTGGCGGGCATGAATTGCCACATGCCGGAGGCCTTGGCCGACGAGATGGCCTGCGGGTTGAACGCGCTTTCGATGAAGGGCAGCAGCGCCAGCTCGGTGGGCATGCCTCGGCGTTGCACTTCCTCGACGATGTGGAAGAGGTAGCGGCTGCCGCGGTCGGTCATGCGGGCCACGTAGTCGGGGCGGCTCGAGTACCACTGCTCGCCAGTGCGCACCAGCGGGGCGTCGAGGTCGGGCATCGCGAAGCCGCGGCGCACGCGCTCCCACAGGTCGATGTTGGCGGTCTTCGAATCGAGGTCGACCGGCACATCCGGGCGCAAGGGGTCGACCGGTGCGGCGGCCACCGGGCCGCTGCCGTCGCTGAGCGCTGCGCCGACGGAGCTTGCGGCCGAGGCGGCCCGGTCAGGCGCCGATGCGCTCGCGCCTGGCGCTGCAGCCGGCACGCCGGACGCCGCATTGGCCGGCAGGTCGACCTTGGCGATCACCGCCGGGAGATCGGCACTCTGGTCAGGGGCTTCGATGCGGGTGGCACACGCGGCGAGCAATGAGGCGAGCGCCAGCGGCAGCGCCCGTTGCAGGAAGAAGGACAGGCTCATCTGAAATTGTTTTTCCATTCGCGCAAGGCCGCGAGCACATCGACTTCACCGGGGCTGGCCGCGCCGTGGGCGAGGGCGGAATCCTGCACTTCGGCCACGCCGCAGCGCATGAAGGGGTTGATGCGCCGCTCCTGCTCGATGGTGCTGGGCAGCGTGGGTTGCCCCTGCGCGCGGAGTTGTTCGCAGTGTGCGGTGTAGGCCTGCAGGCCGTCGTTGTGGGGCTCGACGGCGTGCGCGAACTTGAGGTTGGACAAGGTGTACTCGTGGGCGCAGCACACGCGGGTATGGCCCGGCAGCGACGCGAGCCTCGACAAGGAGGTGTGCATCTGCGCTGGCGTGCCCTCGAAGAGACGGCCGCAGCCACCGGAAAAGAGCGTGTCGCCGCAGAAGAGCAGCGGGGCCTCGCCATCGGCGGGCTGGTGGAAGTAGGCGATGTGGCCGGCCGTGTGGCCCGGCACGTCGATCACGTCGAAGCGCAGCCCGAGCAGCTCGACCTGGTCGCCGCCATTGACGGCGGTGTAGGGCTCCGGAATGTTTTCGCGGGCCGGGCCGAAGATCGGCCCTTGCAGACGCGATCGCAGCGCAGAAAGGCCGCCGACGTGATCGCCATGGTGATGGGTCACTAGAATCCCGGCCAGCATCAAGCCCAGCGAATCGAGCGCGTGCTCGACTGGAGCCGATTCGCCCGGATCGACAACGAGCGCCTGCCGGCCATCGTGAAGCATCCAGATGTAGTTGTCCGAGAAGGCTGGCAGTGCTTGCAGGTTCATGGCGCGTTTTTGATGGCGCGTTCTCTATGGTGCAGAACGGCGGAATTATAGGTTTGGCCTCTTGGCTGAAGACGCCGCCGGGCCGCTATCTGCTGGCCTGGGAGCAGGCCCAGCTGGACCGCTGCGTGGCCGATGTCTTCGGCTTTCACGCGCTTCAGCTCGGTTTGCCCGAGCTCGACGCGCTGAAGGCCAATCGCATGCCCCACCGCTGGCAAGCGGTGGACCACCCTCCCGGTGCCGGAGTGGACCCCGCGCTCCAAGGCGAAGTTCCCCCGCCGCGGGCCATCATGCTGCATTGCGATTTCGACGCCTTGCCCTTCGACAGCCACAGCCTCGACCTCGTCGTGCTGCCGCATGCCCTGGAGCGTGCACGCGACCCGCACCATGCGCTTCGCGAAGTCGAGCGTGTGCTGGTGCCCGAGGGGCGCGTCGTCATCCTCGGGTTCAACCCGGGTGGACTGTGGGCGCTGCGCCAGAGCCTGGGGCGCTTGCTGCGCAGCCTGGGCCTTGCACGCGGGCGGCCGCTCTTCATGCCGGGCGAGGGCGAGCTGCTCGGCTACTGGCGCCTGCGCGACTGGCTGCGGCTGCTCAGCTTCGACATCGAAGAGGGGCGCTTCGGCTGTTATCGGCCGCCGTTCGAGTCGGACCACTGGCTCGCCCGCTTCGAATGGATGGAACGCACCGGCGGCCGCTGGTGGCCGGTGCTCGGCGCCGCCTACATGCTCGTGGCCGTGAAGCGGGTGCGCGGCATGCGCCTGATCGGCCTCGTGCGCCAGAAGCGCGTGCCTGCCAAGGCGGCGCCGGCCGTGGTCCGCCGCACCACAGCAACATCACAGCAACATGACATCGATACCTTCATCGACTGAAGTGCCCAAGCCCGCGATCCGCCGGCCGGCCGTCACCATCTACACCGACGGTGCCTGCAAGGGCAACCCGGGCCCTGGCGGCTGGGGGGCCTGGCTGAGCACCGGCGAGCATGAAAAAGAGCTGTTCGGCGGAGAACGCCAGACGACCAACAACCGCATGGAACTAACCGCCGTGATCGAGGCTCTGGCTTCGCTGAAGCGCAGCTGCGACGTCATCCTCTACACCGACAGCGAGTACGTGCGGAAAGGCATCACCGAATGGATCCACGGCTGGAAACTTCGCGGCTGGAAGACGGCCGACAAGAAGCCGGTGAAGAACGCCGATCTCTGGCAGCGGCTCGATGCGCTGCGCGCCTTGCACCAGGTCGACTGGCGGTGGGTGAAGGGGCACGCGGGAGACCCCGGCAACGAGCGCGCCGATGCGCTCGCCAACCGGGGCTGCGCACAGGCCGGTACGTGATTTCCAGCCTCGCGGTGAAACGGTCCCACGGCTACAGTGCCTGGGAACAAATTCAGGGTACAGCGTGAAAACTTTGCATACGGTGGTGGCGCTGGTGGGCATCTCCTTGGCCGGCGGCGCCGCCTGGTGGTACCAGCGCAAGGGGCCGGGTCCCCAGGGGGTGGAAGGGGCTGCAGCGAGCGCATCGGCCGCACCGAACGCTTCGGCAGCCAGAGCGGCGGGTGGCCCCGGTGCTCCGGGTGGGCCCGTGCCGGTCGAGGTCGGCAAGGTGGAGGTGATCTCCATTGCCGACGATGCGCAGGGCGTCGGCTCGCTGCGATCACGCCAGGGCGTGACGCTGCGCCCCGAAGTGAGTGGGCGAATATCGCGCCTCGGGTTCGTCGACGGCCAACGCGTGAAGCGGGGCCAGTTGCTGGTGCAGCTCGACGACACCCTGCAGCAGGCGCAGCTGCAGCAGGCCGAGGCCAGCGCGAGCATCGCCCGCACCAACCTGCAGCGCAACCGCGAACTGCTTGCCGCCAATTTCGTGAGCCAGAGCATGGTCGACCAGACGGCTGCGGCCTTGCAGGTGGCCGAAGCCCAGGTTGCCCTGGCCAAGGCCCAGGTGTCGCGCATGCGCATCGAGGCGCCGTTCGACGGCGTGGTGGGCATCCGCGTCGTCAACGTCGGCGACTACGTGAAAGACGGCGCCGACCTCGTCAACGTGGAAGACATCTCGTCGGTGCTGCTCGACTTCCGCCTGGCCGAGCGCTACGTCGCGCGCTTGAAGACCGGCCAGCCGGTCGAGGCCCAGCTCGACGCGATGCCTGGCCGCACGTTCAAGGGCCATGTCGATGCGTTCGACTCCGTGCTCGACGCCAACGGCCGCTCGCTGCTCGTACGCGCGCGCCTGGCCAACCCGGGAGGCGAGCTGCGCTCGGGCATGTTCGCCCGTACGCGCATCGTCTTTGCCACGCGCAACAACGCGACGGTCGTGCCCGAAGAGGCGCTGGTGCCGCTCGCCGGCAAGCAATACCTGGTGAAGGTGGTCGACGGGCCCAAGGGCAAGCAATCGCAGCGCCTCGAGGCGCGCATCGGCATGCGCCTGCCGGGCAAGGTCGAGATCCTCGAAGGCCTGAGCGCCGGCGACCAGGTCGTCACCGCCGGCCAGGCCCGCCTGATGCGTGAGCCGCTGCCGCTGCGCATCGTCGACCTCAACAACCCGTCGCGGGGTGCAGGCAGCCCGGGCCGTGCGGCCAGCGGGCCGGCGCGCGCGGCCAGTGCGGGTGCCAGTGCCGGCGCGAGTGTGGTGCGGCCGACGGCGCTCTGATCGCCGCCCCGATTGATTTGTTCGCCGTCGCTGAGAGGCGCATGCCATGAAGCTGTCTGACGTCACCATCCGCCGCCCGGTCTTTGCGACCGTGCTGTCCTTGCTGCTCATCCTGATCGGGGCGGTGTCGTTCACGCGGCTGCAGGTGCGCGAGTACCCGCGCATCGACGAGCCGGTCGTCAACGTGACCACGCGGCTCGTGGGCGCGTCGTCGGAAGTGATCGAGTCGCAGGTGACCAAGCCGCTCGAAGACTCCATCGCAGGGATCGACGGCGTGGAGATCATCACCTCGGTGTCGCGCTCCGAGCAGAGCCAGATCACGGTTCGCTTCAAGCTCGAGAAGGACCCTGACGATGCGGCGGCCGACGTGCGCGACCGGGTTTCGCGCGTGCGGGCACGCCTGCCCGATGCGGTCGACGAGCCCGTCATCGCCAAGGTGGAGGCCGATGCCACGCCCACCATCTGGCTCGCGTTCACGAGCGATACGCTCTCGCCGCTGCAGGTCACCGACGTCATCAACCGCATCGTCAAGCCGCGCCTGCAGACGGTGAGCGGCGTGGCCGACGTGCAGGTCAATGGCGACCGCAAGTTCTCGATGCGCATCTGGCTCGACCCCGACCGGCTCGCCTCGTACAAGCTCACCGTGCAGGACGTGGAAGACGCCCTGCGCAAGCAGAACCTCGAAGTGCCCGCGGGCCGCATCGAGAGCCAGCAGCGCGAGTTCAGCGTGACGGCTCGCACCGACCTCAACACCATCGAGCAGTTCAACGCCGTCGCGCTCAAGACCGTCAACGGCTACACCGTGCGCTTGCGCGATGTCGCGCGCATCGAGCAGGCCGCGGCCAGCGAGCGCAGCAGCGTGCGCCTGAACGGCGTGCCGTCGATCTCTGCCGGCGTGATCCGCCAGGCCACGGCCAACCCGCTGGAGGTGTCGGCCGGCGTGCGCGACATGATGCCCAAGCTGCAGCAGGACCTGCCGCCGGGCATCAAGGTCCAGGTGGCCAACGACAACTCGGTGTTCATCGACAGGTCGGTCAAGTCGGTGTACCGCACCATCACCGAAGCCGTGGTGCTGGTGGCGCTCGTGGTGTTTCTCTTCCTGCGGCACATGCGGGCGGCGATCATCCCGCTGGTCACCATTCCGGTGAGCCTGATCGGCACCTTCGCGATCATGGCGGTGGCTGGGTTCACCATCAACACGCTCACGCTGCTGGCGCTGGTGCTGGCGATCGGCCTGGTCGTCGACGACGCGATCGTGGTGCTGGAAAACATTTTCCGCCACATCGAGGACGGCATGTCGCCGTTCCAGGCGGCGCTGAAGGGCGCGAAGGAAATCGGCTTCGCGGTGGTCGCGATGACGATGACGCTGGCGGCGGTGTTTGCGCCGCTCGCGTTTGCTCCAGGGCGCACGGGGCGCCTGTTCACCGAGTTCGCGTTGACGCTCGCCGGCGCGGTGATCGTCTCGGGCTTCGTCGCGCTCACGCTCACGCCGATGATGTGCAGCAAGCTGCTGCGCCACGAGGCCAAGCCCAATCGTTTCGACATCTGGATGGAAGCCGGCCTCGACCGCCTGACCCGCGGCTACGGCAGCGCGCTGCGCTGGACCCTCGCACACCGCTGGATCGTGCTGGTGGTGATGGTGGCTTCGGCGGCCGGCAGCTGGTATCTCTTTCGCACGGCCAAGAGCGAGTTGGCCCCGATGGAAGACCGCGGGGTGATCCTCGCCACCATCAACGCGCCCGACGGCTCCACGCTCGACTACACCGCGCGATACCTGCGGGCCATCGAGGGCATCGGCCGCGACTACCCCGAGTTCGACCGTGTGTTCGTCGTGGCGGGCAACCCGACGGTGTCGCAAGGCATCTCGTTCCTGCGCACGGTCGACTGGGACGAACGCGAGCGCAGCACGCTGCAGCTCGCCCGTGAACTGCAGCCGCGCTTTGCCGGCCTGCCGGGCGTGACGGCCTTCCCGGTCACGCCGCCCAGCCTGGGCCAGGGCTTCCGCGAGCGACCGATCAACTACGTCATCGTCACCAACGATTCGTACGAAAACCTGTCCCGCGTGGCGCAGCAGATGGTGGCCGAGATGGCCAAGAACCCCGGCTTCGTGCAGCCCGACACCGACCTGCGGCTCAACAAGCCGGAGATCTTTCTCGAAGTCGACCGCGACCGTGCCGCCGATGCCGGCGTGAGCGTCGACCAGGTGGCCCGCACGGTCGAGACCATGCTGGGCGGCCGCGCCGTGACGCGCTACAAGCGCGACGCCGACCAGTACGACGTGCTGGTGCAGACCGAGATCCGCGGCCGCACCACGCCGGAAGACATCGACAAGCTCTTCGTGCGCGGCCGTGGCGACGCGATGGTGCCGCTGTCGTCGCTCGTGAAGGTGCGCGAGTCGGTGAGCCCGCGCGAGCTGAACCACTTCAACCAGCGCCGCTCGGTGTCGATCACCGCCAACCTGGCACCCGGCTATTCGCTCGGCGAGGCGCTGCAGTTCATGGACGACTCCGCCCGCAAGGTGCTCCAGCCGGGCTACTCGACCGAACTCAACGGCGTGTCGCGCGAATTCCGCTCGTCGAGCGGGGCGCTCGGGCTCGTGTTCGCGCTGGCGCTGCTCTTCATCTTCCTGGTGCTCAGCGCGCAGTTCGAGAGCTTCATCGACCCCTTCGTGATCATGCTGTCGGTGCCGCTGTCGATGGTGGGCGCGCTCGGGGCGCTGCAGCTCACGGGGGGCACGCTCAACGTGTATTCGCAGATCGGGCTCATCACGCTGGTGGGGCTCATCACCAAGCACGGCATCCTGATCGTCGAATTCAGCAACCAGTTGCGCCAGCAGGGCCGCTCGACCTTCGATGCGGTCACCGAGGCCGCCTCGTTGCGCCTGCGGCCCATCCTGATGACCACCGGCGCCATGGTGCTCGGCGCCGTGCCGCTGGCCATCGCGACCGGCGCGGGCGCCGAGAGCCGCCAGCAGATCGGCTGGGTGATCGTGGGCGGCATGTCGCTGGGCACCTTGCTCACGATCTTTGTGGTGCCGACGGTGTATTCGCTCTTCGCGCGCAAGTCGGTGCCGGGGGCGATCGAGACGCCGGCGGTGGACGACGAGGGCGGCGAGAAAGGCTCGCACCCCGCGCACGCCTGACCTTCAGGCGCGGGCCAGGTCGTCGGGCGTGTTGATGTTGAAGAAGGCAGCCGGGTCGTCGAAGGTGACCTCGGCCCGCCGCATCTGTGACATCCAGCGGCCGACCTTCCGTTCGCCCGCCGCGAGGTAGCGGCGCAGGCTGCCGGCCACGCCGAGCCGCATCAGGCAGAAGGCAGGCTCGGTGCCCGCGGCGGTGCGGGCGAGCACGAGGTCGATCTCGTCTTGCATCGCCTCGGCGAGACGGGCCACCAGGTCATCCGGGAAGCGCGGGCAGTCGCAGGGCACCGTGGCCAGGTAGGGCGTGTCGGCATGTGCCAGGCCGGCCAGGAAGCCGGCGAGTGGGCCCTGGTAACCAGAAAGATCCGGGGGGTCTGGCCACACCGGGGCGCCCCAGCGGGCGTATTCGTCGAGGTGGCGGTTCGCGCTCAGCATCACCTTGCCGACCTGCGGCGTGAGGCGTTGCAGTGCCTGCAGCGCCAGTGGCTGGCCTCGATGAAGCTGCAGGCCCTTGTCGACACCCCCGAGCCGGCTGCCCTGGCCGCCGGCCAGCACGAGGCCGGTGATCTCGGAACGATCAACCACCGATGTAGTGCATCTCGACGCGGCGTTGGCCCGAGCCGGCCTCGGCCGCCTGCGCGCCGCGCAGTTCGGAGTAGCGATCGCTGCGGCCTTGCCAGATGAGGCCGATGGCGCCGGCGATCTGCTCGTCGCTGTGGCCGCCGCGCAGCAGGGCGCGCAGGTCGTGGCCTTGCGTCGCGAAGAGGCAGAGGAAGAGCTTGCCTTCGGTCGACAGCCGGGCGCGGTTGCAGTCGCGGCAGAAGGCCTGGGTGACGCTGGAGATCGCGCCGATCTCGCCGCCGCCGTCTGCGTAGGCCCAACGCTCGGCGGTCTCGCCGGCGTAGTTGGCGCCGATGGCGTGCAACGGAAAGACTTCGTTGAGCCGGGCGACGACTTCGGAGGAGGGCAGCACCTGGTCCATGCGCCAGCCGTTGGTCTCGCCCACGTCCATGAACTCGATGAAGCGCAGCACCACGCGGCCGCCGAAGTGATCGCGGAAGTGGCGCGCCATCGGCACGATCTCGTGGTCGTTGACGCCGCGCTGCACCACCATGTTGACCTTGATCGGCCCGAGACCCACACGCTCGGCCGCCTCGATGCCGGCCAGCACGTCGGCGACCGGGAAGTCGGCGTCGTTCATGCGGCGGAAGATGGTGTCGTCGAGGGCGTCGAGGCTGACGGTGATGCGTTTGAGGCCGGCGTCCTTCAGCGCCTGGGCCTTGCGGGCGAGCAGGGACCCGTTGGTGGTGAGGGTGAGGTCGAGCGGCTCGCCATCGGGCGTGCGCAGCTGCGCCAGCATCTCGACCAGCACCTCGATGTGCTTGCGCAGCAGCGGCTCGCCGCCAGTAAGGCGGATCTTCTGCACGCCATGGGCGGCGAAGAGGCGGGCGGTGCGGGTGATCTCCTCGAAGCTCAGCAACGAGGTGTGCGGCAGGAACTGGTAGTGCTTGTCGAACACTTCCTTGGGCATGCAGTAGCCGCAGCGGAAGTTGCACCGGTCGGTGACGGAGATGCGCAGGTCGCGCAGCGGGCGGCCCAGGGTGTCGGACAAGAGGCCCGTCGGCACGATCGGCTGCGCTGGAATGCGCGGCAACGCCGCGGCATAGCGGTGGTCGGCCAGGGGGATGACTTTCTCGGTCATCGCCCGATTGTGCCGCTGCGGCGCTGCGCCTGCGCGAGAGGGTGCCTGAGCGGCGTTATGGCACGTCGTTGGGGATGGCGGGCGCGGGCTCGGCCACGGTGGCCGGTGTCGCGGCTGGCGTGGCCGTCGCCAGTGAGGCTGCGCTGTCGGCGCGGCGGGCGCCGGTGAAACGCTTGGCCCAGTACTTCACGCCCATGCTCTCGACGCGCACTTCGCCGCCGGTGCGCGGGGCGTGAATGAACTTGCCTTCGCCGATGTAGATGCCGACGTGCGAGAAGGTGCGGCGCAGGGTGTTGAAGAACACCAGATCGCCGGGCTGCAACTCGTCTTTCTTCACCGGGGAAAAGCCTGTCGCCTTGGCCTGGTCATCGACCCGGCGGGGCAGCACCAGGCCGAGGGTGCTTTCGTAGATGTGGCGGGTGAAGCCGCTGCAGTCGAAGCCGTCGTCGGAGTTGTCGCCGCCACGCTTGTAGGGCACGCCGAGGAAGTTCATCGCCGACACGACGAGGCCTGACGTGGTGTCGCGCACCTGGCGCCCGATGGAGGCGGCGCTGTCGATGGCCACGGCGTTGGAGCCGGAGGTGTGGCGCTTCTCCAGCACGCCACGCTCGATCAGCAACTGGGCCACCAGGTCCTGGCCTTCGGGCGCGGCCTGGACCCCCGCGGCCGCACACGCGCAGGCCAGCGCGAGAAGCGCTGAACGCAAGCGGGGCACGGGCTGGCGAGTCATGGGCTGCAGGATAGGGGAGCCGGGCGACGAGCGTCAACCGAAAAGGCAGGTGCGACAGGGACTTATCAGTCTTTCTTCATGCGATTCGCTCCTGCAGCCCCTGGCCCGCCCCGATGCAGGCCAAAGGCTCACCGGTTAGCCTCCACTTCCCTGTTCAGGAGTTGAAACATGTTCAAAGCTTTGCTGCTGGAGAAGACCGACGCCGGCTTCTCCGCCCAAGTCCAGTCCGTGGACGAAGCCCGCCTGCCGGCTGGTGACGTGCTGGTCCAGGTCGAGTGCTCCACCCTCAACTACAAGGATGGCCTGGCGATCACCAACAAAGCGCCGGTGGTGCGCCAGTGGCCCATGGTCGCCGGCATCGACGGGGCTGGCACCGTGCTCGAGAGCCAGCACCCCGGCTGGAAGCCCGGTGACCGCTTCGTGCTCAACGGCTGGGGCGTCGGCGAAACGCACTGGGGTTGCCTGGCCGAGCGGGCCCGGCTCAAGGGCGACTGGCTGGTCAAGCTGCCTGCGGCGTTCACCTCACGCCAGGCCATGGCGATCGGCACCGCCGGCTACACCGCCATGCTCTGCGTGCTGGCGCTGGAGCGCCACGGCTTGAAGCCGGGTGACGGCGAGGTGCTGGTGACCGGTGCCACCGGTGGCGTCGGCAGCGTGGCGACGGCCTTGCTCGCTCGCCTGGGTTATCGCGTGGTCGGCTCGACCGGCAAGGCCGCCGAGGCCGATTACCTGAAAGAGCTGGGCGCTGTGGGCGTGATCGATCGCGCCGAGCTGAGCGCGCCCGGCAAGCCCTTGCAGAAGGAGCGCTGGGCGGCGGTCGTCGATGCGGTCGGCAGCCACACCCTCGTCAACGCCTGCGCGCAGACCCGCTACGGCGGTGTGGTGGCCGCGTGTGGCCTCGCGCAAGGCAGTGATCTGCCGGGCACGGTGCTGCCCTTCATCCTGCGCAGCGTCACGCTGGCGGGTGTCGACAGCGTCATGGCGCCGCTTGCGCTGCGCCAGCAGGCGTGGGACAGGTTGGCGAAAGATTTGGACCCTAAGCTGCTCGAGCGCGTGGCCCAGGACATCGAGCTCGGCGACGCGATCTCGCACGCCGAAGCCTTGATGGCCGGCAAGGTGCGAGGCCGGTTGGTCGTGCACATTCGATAAAAAGGAGACAGCGATGAGCCGCTACGCAGACTTCCACCGCCGCTCGCTCGAAGACCGCGACGGCTTCTGGCGGGAGCAGGCGGCCCTCATCGATTGGCACAAGCCGCCGCAGACCATCTGCGACTACAGCAGGCCGCCGTTTGCCAAGTGGTTCGTCGGTGGAGAGACCAACCTCTGCCACAACGCCGTCGATCGCCACGTGGCGATGCGGCCCGACCAGAACGCGCTGATCTGGGTGTCGACCGAGGTCGACCAGCAGCGTGTCTACAGCTTCCGCGAGCTGCATGCCGAGGTGCAGCGCATGGCTGCCTGCCTCAAGGCCCTGGGCGTGAGGCAGGGCGACCGCGTGCTGATCTACATGCCGATGATCCCGGAGGCGGCGTTTGCGATGCTGGCCTGTGCGCGCATCGGTGCGATCCACTCGGTGGTGTTTGGCGGCTTTGCGAGCAACAGCCTGGCGAGCCGCATCGACGACGCCACGCCGGTGGTCGTGGTCAGCGCCGACGCCGGCAGCCGCAGCGGCAAGGTCGTGCCGTACAAGCCGCTGCTCGACGAGGCGCTGCGCTTGTCCGCGCACAAGCCGAAGAAGGTGCTGATGGTGGACCGTGGTCTGGCGCCGTTCGAGCGCACCAGCCGCGATGCCGACTATGCGGCGCTGCGCGAGCAGCACCTGAACGAGAAGGTGCCCTGCACCTGGCTGCGCGCCACCGACCCGAGCTACACCCTCTACACCAGCGGCACAACCGGCAAGCCCAAAGGCGTGCAGCGCGACACCGGCGGCTACGCGGTGGCGCTGGCGGGCAGCATGAAGCATGTCTTCCAGGGCAAGCCCGGCGAGACCTTCTTCAGCGCCAGTGACATCGGCTGGGTGGTCGGCCACAGCTACATCATCTATGGCCCGCTGATCGCCGGCATGGCAACCGTGATGTACGAAGGCCTGCCCGTCCGGCCGGATGCCGGCGTGTGGTGGAGCCTGGTCGAGAAGTACAAGGTCAACCTGATGTTCACGGCGCCGACCGCGGTGCGGGTGCTGAAGAAGCACGACGAACGCTTCATCCGCGAACACGACCTGAGCTCCCTGCGCACGCTCTTCCTCGCAGGCGAACCGCTGGATGAGCCCACGGCCACCTGGATCGCCAGGGCGCTCGGCAAACCGGTGATCGACAACTACTGGCAGACCGAGACCGGCTGGCCCATCCTCACCATCGCCAACGGCGTGGAGAAAGCGAAGAGCAAGTTCGGCAGCCCGGGCTTCGCGATGTACGGCTACGACGTGAAGCTGCTGGACGAGTCGACCGGTGAAGAGTTAACCGGAGCGAACGACAAGGGCGTGCTCGCGATCGAAGGCCCGCTGCCGCCCGGCTGCATGCAGACGGTGTGGGGTGACGACGAGCGCTTCGTGAAGACCTACTGGAACACGGTGCCCGGCCGCATGGTCTACAGCACCTTCGACTGGGGCATCCGCGACGAGGACGGCTACTACTTCATCCTCGGTCGCACCGATGACGTGATCAACGTGGCCGGCCACCGACTGGGCACGCGGGAGATCGAGGAGAGCATCTCGGGCCACCCTGCGGTGGCCGAGGTGGCGGTGGTCGGCGTGGCCGACTCGCTCAAGGGGCAGGTGGCGATGGCCTTCGCCGTCGTGAAAGACCCGGGCCTGATCGCCGACGAGGCGGGCAGGCTCAAGCTCGAGGGCGAGATCATGAAGACGGTCGACCAGAGCCTCGGCGCCGTGGCCCGGCCGGCACGGGTGCGCTTCGTGACGGTGCTGCCCAAGACACGCTCGGGCAAGCTGCTGCGCCGCGCCATCCAGGCGGTGTGCGAAGGCCGCGACCCCGGCGACCTGACCACGATCGAGGACCCGACTGCGCTGCAGCAGATCCGCGATCTGGTCTGAGTCTTACAGCACCTCGGACGCGAAGTCCGCCAGGCGCGAACGCTCGCCACGCGCCAGCGTCACGTGGCCCGAGTGCGGCCAGCCCTTGAAACGGTCGACCGCGTAGGTGAGGCCCGAGCTGCCTTCCGTGAGGTACGGCGTGTCGATCTGGGCGAGGTTGCCGAGGCAGACGATCTTGGTCCCGGGGCCGGCGCGCGTGATCAGTGTCTTCATCTGCTTGGGCGTGAGGTTCTGCGCCTCGTCGATGATGACGAACTTGTTGAGGAAGGTTCGCCCGCGCATGAAGTTCAGGCTCTTGATCTTGATCTTGCTGCGCACGAGGTCGTTGGTGGCGGCACGTCCCCATTCGCCGGCGCCGCTGTCGGTCTTGGACAGCACCTCGAGGTTGTCGTCGAGCGCGCCCATCCACGGGCCCATCTTTTCCTCTTCGGTGCCGGGCAGGAAGCCGATGTCTTCACCCACCGGCACGGTCACGCGCGTCACGATGATCTCGGTGTAGCGGCGGTCGTCCATCACCTGGGAAAGGCCGGCGGCGAGCGTCATCAGCGTCTTGCCCGTGCCGGCGGTGCCGGTGAGGGTGATGAAGTCGCACTCCGGGTCCATCAGCAAGTTCAGGGCGAAGTTCTGCTCGCGGTTGCGCGCGGTCACGCCCCAGACGGCGTTCTTCTGGTGGGTGTATTCGCGCAAGGTTCGCAGCACCGCGGTCTTGCCGGTGATCTCGGCGACCTTGGCGTAGAGCGGGGCGGCGCCCGGCGCTTCGAGGTAGACGAACTGGTTGACCATCAGGGCCGGCACCATCGGCCCGCTGATGCGGTAGTAGGTGCAGCCGCCCTGGTTCCAGCTTTCCATGGTCTTGCCGTGCTGGTCCCAGAAGTCGGACGGCAGCGGCAGCACGCCGGTGTAGAGCAGGTCGCCGTCGTCGAGCGTCTTGTCGTTGAAATAGTCTTCGGCGGCCAGGCCCAGGGCTCGGGCCTTGATGCGCATGTTGATGTCTTTCGACACCAGCACGACCTCGCGCTTGGGGTGCTGCTCGCGCAGTGCCTGCACCACGCCGAGGATCTGGTTGTCGGCCTTGCCCTGCGGCAGCCCGGCGGGCAGATTGACGTTGACCAGCGTGGTCTGGAAGAACAGCTTGCCGGTGGCGTCCTTGTGGCCGGTGCTGTCGAGCGGCAGGCCTTCGGCCATGTCGCGGCCATTGCCGTCCGACAGGGAGGCCGCCAGCGCATCGAGGTCGCGGCTCACCTGGCGGGCGTTGCGCGCCACTTCCGACATGCCTTTCTTGTGATCGTCCAGCTCCTCGAGCGTGATCATCGGCAGGTAGACGTCGTGCTCCTCGAAGCGGAAGACGCTCATCGGGTCGTGCATCAGCACGTTGGTGTCGAGCACGAAGAGCTTGGCCGGGCCGGTGTGCCTCGGCTTGCGGCGACGCGGCTCGGGCAATGGGGGGCGGGCGGCCACAGGGGCGGGCGCCGCGGCACGAGGGATCAGCGGGGCGGCTTCACGCGGCGGCTCCAGGAGGTCCAGCACGGCGGGGCCGGAGGGTTCGGAGGCGGCGTGTTTCTGAGTTCGTTTGCCCGGTTTGGGCGCTGCCTGGGATTCGAAGTCGGCGGGGGTGAGGAGGGCGGCTCGTTTGGCAGGCGGCTTGGGCAGTGGCATGTAGTTCAGTGCGGCAGTGAGAAAACAAAAAAGCCGCACAGTCGACTGTGCGGCTTTGTCTGGGGAGCACGAGGTTCACAACACACGGGCATGAAAACCATTATGCACAAGTGATGTGGCGACTCAACCGCCATGAACAGAGCGTGGTTGAAAAACAAAAAACCCGTGAAAACAAAAGCCGGCACAGGGCCGGCTTTCGTGGGAAAAGTCGCGCAGCCCGCTCAGGCGGCCTTTTTCAGCGACTTCACCGCCTTGAGCACTTCGTCGACGTGGCCGGCGACCTTGATGCCGCGCCATTCGGCCCGCAGCACGCCGTCGCTGTCGATCAGGAAAGTGCTGCGCTCGATGCCCTTGACCTTCTTGCCGTACATGATCTTGTTCTTCACCACGCCGAACATGTGGCAGAGCTTCTCTTCCGTGTCGGCGATCAGCTCGTAGGGCAGCTCCAGGTTCTGCTTGAACTTGTCGTGCGAGCTCATGTTGTCGCGCGAGACGCCGAAGACCACGGCGCCGGCCTTCACGAAGTCCTTGTGGCGATCACGGAACTGCATCGCCTCGGTGGTACAGCCAGGGGTGTTGTCCTTGGGGTAGAAGTACAGCACGACCGTTTGCCCGGCGTATGCCTGGGGCGTGAACTTCACGCCACCGGTTGCGAGCGCTTCAAATTCCGGGAGAGGTTTATTGAGGGCTGGCGTCATGAAGAATTCTGGAGTTGCGCCCTGTAAGGCGTAGCACGCAATTATAAGGGCTCGCGCGTGCCCGAATCGCCGCGGGCGACGTCCCCAAAACGGGCGAGAGGCTTACCCGAGGAGCAGTGCCGCTACCACTTTGCGGCTCTCGCCGGCGAGCACGTTGTAGGTGCGGCAGGCGGCGGCAGTGTCCATGGTCTCGATGCCGATTCGCCGCGCCATCAGGCCCCGCAACAGCAGGGGCGGAGCGAAGCGGATGCGCGCGCCGCTGCCGAAGATCACGAGCTCGGGGCCGAGCGCGGCCAGCCGGTCGAAATCTTCCGCGGTGAGGGCCTCGAAGCCTGCCGTGCCCCACGCCCCGACGTCGCCTACCCAGGGGATCACGATGCTGCTGGTGTGCTTGACGCCGTTGACCGACACCGCATCGGCGGTCAGCCCTGAAATGACGTTCACGCCTTCGATTCGATCGGGTTGGAGCTTCAATTCACGGATCCGGAAATTGCGTTGCCGAACCAGGAGGGCGCGACAGGCGTGAAAGTGGGGGCGATCAGGGATAATTCTAGGCTTTGCGCCGCTTTGGAGACCGTGTTGAAGCCCATCGTCAAGTCCGGCAAATTGGCCAGCGTGGCCTATGACATCCGCGGGCCGGTGCTGGAAAAGGCCCGCCAGATGGAGGACGAGGGCCAAAAGATCATCAAGCTCAACATCGGCAATGTGGCCGCGTTCGGGCTCGAGCCTCCCGACGAGATCGTGCAGGACATGATCCGCAACCTGCCCTCGCAAGTGGCGGCGGGCTACACCGACAGCAAGGGCCTCTTCGCCCCGCGCAAGGCCATCGTGCACTACACGCAGGAGAAGCGCATCGCCGGTGTCTCGGTCGACGACGTCTACCTCGGCAACGGCGCTTCCGAGCTGATTGCGATGAGCCTCAACGCGCTGCTCAACAACGGCGACGAGGTGCTGATCCCCGCGCCCGATTACCCGCTGTGGACGGCCGTCACCGGCCTCTCAGGCGGCACGCCGGTGCACTACATGTGCGACGAGCAGGCCGACTGGATGCCCGACGTGGCCGACATCAAGCGCAAGATCACGTCGAACACGCGCGCCATCGTCGTCATCAACCCCAACAACCCGACCGGCACGCTGTACCCCGAGAGCGTGCTGCTCGACATCATCGAAGTGGCGCGCCAGCACCAGCTGATCGTGCTGGTCGACGAGATCTACGACAAGACGCTGTACGACGGCCACGTGCACACCAGCATGGCGTCGCTCGCCGACGATGTTCTCTTCGTCACTTTCAACGGCCTGTCGAAGAACTACCGTGCCTGCGGTTACCGCGCCGGCTGGATGGTGGTCTCGGGCGAGAAGCGCCATGCGAAGGACTACATCGAAGGCCTCAACATGCTGGCCTCGCTGCGCCTGTGCGCCAACACGCCGGGCCAGCTCGCGATCCAGACGGCGCTCGGCGGCTACCAGAGCATCAAGGACCTGGTGCTGCCCACCGGCCGCCTCGGCCGCCAGCGCGACCTCGCGTACAAGCTGCTGACCGACATCCCCGGCGTTACCTGCGTCAAGCCCAAGGCCGCGCTCTATATGTTCCCGAAGCTGGATCCGAAGATCTACCCGATCCAGGACGACCAGCAGTTCGCCTACGAGCTGCTCGCCGAAGAGAAGGTGCTGATCGTGCAAGGCACTGGCTTCAACTGGACGCAGCCCGACCACTTCCGCGTGGTCTTCCTGCCCAACAGCGACGACCTCACCGACGCGATCGGCCGCATCGCGCGCTTCCTGCATCACTACGCCAAGCGGCACCACTGAGACAACACCTATGAAGCCCATCCAAGTCGGCCTCCTCGGCATCGGCACCGTCGGCAGCGGCACGTTCAACGTGCTCCAGCGCAACCAGGAAGAGATCCGCCGCCGTGCGGGCCGCGGCATTCAGATCACCATGGTGGCCGACCTCGACACCGCCCGCGCCAAGTCGGTGGTGGGCGACGCCGCCAAAGTGGTGGGCGATGCCCGCGAGGTGATCGCCAATCCCGAGATCGACATCGTCATCGAACTGATCGGCGGATATGGCGTGGCCAAGACGCTGGTAATGGAAGCCATCGCAGCCGGCAAGCACGTGGTCACCGCCAACAAGGCCTTGCTCGCGGTGCACGGCACCGAGATATTCGCGGCCGCCCACGAGAAGGGCGTGATCGTCGCCTTCGAAGCGGCGGTGGCCGGCGGCATCCCCATCATCAAGGCACTGCGCGAAGGGCTCACCGCCAACCGCATCGAGTGGATCGCCGGCATCATCAACGGCACCACCAATTTCATCCTGTCCGAGATGCGCGCCAAGGGCCTCGACTTCGACGTGGTGCTGAAGGAAGCACAACGCCTGGGCTACGCGGAGGCCGACCCGACCTTCGACATCGAAGGCGTCGACGCCGCGCACAAGGCGACCATCATGAGCGCCATCGCCTTCGGCATCCCGGTGCAGTTCGACAAGGCGCACGTCGAGGGCATCACCAAGCTGCAGGCGGCCGACATCAACTACGCCGAGCAACTCGGCTACCGGATCAAGCTCCTGGGCATCACGAAGCGCCGCGACGACGCGAAGGGCATCGAGCTGCGCGTGCACCCGACGCTGATCCCGGCCAAGCGCCTGATCGCCAACGTCGAAGGCGCGATGAACGCCGTGGTCGTGCATGGCGACGCCGTCGGCACGACGCTCTACTACGGCAAGGGCGCCGGCTCCGAGCCCACCGCCTCGGCCGTGATCGCCGACCTCGTCGACATCACGCGCCTGCACACGGCCGACCCCGACCACCGCGTGCCGCACCTGGCCTTCCAGCCCAAGGAGCTCGCCAACACGGCGATCCTGGGCATGGACGACGTGGTCACCTCGTTCTACCTCCGCCTGCAGGTGGCCGACCAGGCCGGCGTGCTGGCGCGCATCACCGGCATCCTGGCCGAGGGTGGCATCTCGATCGACGCGCTGCTGCAGCGCGAGTCGGCCGAAGGCGAAGCGCAGACCGACGTGATCATCCTGACGCACGACACGACCGAAGGCGAGATGAACAAGGCCATCGCGCAGATGCAGGCCCTGCCGACGGTGCTCGCCCCGATCGTCCGCATCCGCAAGGAAGAGCTGAACTAAACCGATGAAATACATCTCCACCCGCGGCGACAAGACGCCGCGCGGCTTCTCCGACATCCTGCTCGAAGGCCTGGCGCCGGACGGCGGCCTGTACCTGCCGACGCACTACCCCATCGTCACCCGCGCGATGCTGGCGAAGTGGCGCAAGCTCTCGTATGCCGAGCTGGCATTCGAGATCCTGTCGCTCTACATCGACGACATCCCGGCCGCCGACCTGCGCCGCCTGGTCGAGAAGACCTACACGCCAGAAGTCTTCGGCACGAAGGAGATCACGCCGCTCAAGCAGGTGCAGCCCGGCCTGTACCTCGAAGCCTTGTCGAACGGGCCCACGCTCGCCTTCAAGGACATGGCGATGCAGCTGCTCGGCAACCTCTTCGAATATGAATTGGGCCGCCGCGGCGAGACGCTCAACATCCTCGGCGCCACCTCGGGCGACACCGGCAGCGCCGCCGAATACGCGATGCGCGGCAAGGCTGGCGTGAACGTCTTCATGCTCTCGCCGCACGGCCGCATGAGCCCCTTCCAGCAGGCGCAGATGTTCAGCCTGCAGGACGCGAACATCCACAACATCACCATCGAAGGCGTGTTCGACGATTGCCAGGACATCGTCAAGGCCACGTCCAACGACCTCGAGTTCAAGCGCAAGTACCGCATCGGCACGGTGAACTCGATCAACTGGGCTCGCCTGCTGGCCCAGGTCGTGTACTACTTCGCCGGCTACTTCCAGGCGACCCAGAGCGAGCAGGAGCGCGTCAGCTTCGCCGTGCCCTCGGGCAACTTCGGCAACATCTGCGCCGGTCACGTCGCGCGCATGATGGGCCTGCCGATCAAGCGCCTGGTGCTGGCGACCAACGAGAACCGCGTGCTCGACGAGTTCTTCCGCACCGGCACCTATCGCCCGCGTGCGAGCGCCGAGACCTATGAGACCTCCAGCCCCTCGATGGACATCTCCAAGGCCTCGAACTTCGAGCGCTTCGTCTTCGACCTGCTCGGCCGCAACGCCGACCGCGTGCGCGAGCTGTTCCAGGCCGGGCATTTCCAGCTGACCCCGGGCGAGTTCGACCGCATCTCCGTCTACGGCTTCCTCTCGGGCCACAGCACGCACGCCGATCGCCTCGAGACCATTCGCCAGACGTTCAAGGACAGCGGCGTGATGATCGACACCCACACCGCCGACGGCCTGAAGGTCGCGCGCGAATATCTCGAGCCCAACGTGCCGATGATCGTGCTCGAAACCGCGCTGCCCGCGAAGTTCGCCGAGACCATCGTCGAAGCGCTGGGGCGCGAGCCGGACCGGCCCGCGGCGCTGCACGGCATCGAGAATCTGCCCAAGCGCTTCCAGGTGATGAGGGCCGATGCCGAAGCGGTGAAGAACTACATCCGCAGCAACGTCTGACATGCGCGTCGTCGGCTTCTGCGGCTACTCCGGATCCGGCAAGACGACGCTCATCGAGAAACTGATCGGCTGCCTCAGGCAGGCGGGGCAGCGTGTGTCGGTGATCAAGCATGCGCATCACCGCTTCGACATCGACCACCCCGGCAAGGACTCGTATCGCCATCGCGAGGCGGGTGCCTTCGAGGTGGTGGTGGCGTCCAACCGCCGGCTGGCCAAGGTGCGCGAGTACGAAGTCGAGACCGAGCTCACCGTGCACCAGCTGCTGGCCGAGCTCGCGCCGTGCGACTGGGCCATCGTCGAAGGTTTCCGCCATGCCGACCTGCTGAAGATCGAGGTGTGGCGGGCCGAGACCGGCGAGCGCGCGCACTATCCCGACGACCCTTTCGTGATCGCGGTGGCCACCGACGCGCCGCACAATCTGCCGGTGCCAACGCCGCTGCCGGTGTTCGACCTGGACAACCCGCAGGCGGTGGCCGATTTCCTCCTGTCCCACGCCGACCGCCATGAATACACCTCGCCCTTCGATGCTGACGCTTGACGAAGCCCAGTCGCGGCTCCTGGGCGCGGTGTCGCCGCTGGCCGAGACAGAGGTCATCTCCACCTTCAACGGGCTGGGCCGTGTGCTGGCCGAGGAGGTGCGCTCCCTCGTCGACGTGCCGTCGGCCGACAACAGCGCAATGGATGGCTATGCGTTGCGCAGTGCCGATGTCCCGGCCGCCGGCACCGTGTTGCCCGTGAGCCAGCGCATCCCCGCGGGCACCGTGGGCACGCCGCTGCAGGCCGGCACGGCGGCACGGATCTTCACCGGCGCCTTCCTGCCCGAAGGCGCCGATGCGGTCGTGATGCAGGAGCAGTGTGAAGCGCTCGACGGCAGCGTGCGCATCAACACCGAGCCGCTGCCTGGCACCGCCGTCCGCCGCCGTGGAGAAGACCTGTCGCGCGGTGCCGTGGCGCTGCCTCGCGGCCTGCGCCTCACGCCGCAGGCGCTGGGCCTCGCCGCGACCGGGGGGGCGGCGACGCTGACCGTGACGCGCCGCCCGCGGGTCGCCCTGTTCTCCACGGGCGACGAACTCGCCATGCCCGGCGAGCCGCTGAAGCCGGGTGCGATCTACAACTCCAACCGCTTCACGCTGCGCGCCTTGATCCACGCACTGGGCTGCGAGTGCACCGACCTCGGGATCGTTCCCGACCAGCTCGAAGCGACACGCGATGCCCTGCGTCGTGCGGCGCAGGGCCATGACCTCATCGTCACGAGCGGTGGTGTTTCGGTGGGGGAAGAGGACCACCTGAAGCCCGCGGTGCACGCAGAAGGCTCGCTCGACCTTTGGCAGATGGCCATCAAGCCCGGCAAGCCGCTCGCCTTCGGCAGCGTGCGCCGCGCCGATGCCGGCAAGGCTTGGTTCGTCGGCCTGCCCGGCAACCCCGTGTCAAGCTTCGTGACCTTCCTGCTGGCCGTGCGGCCCTTGCTGCTGAAGTTGCAAGGGGCGACCGCGCTGCTGCCGACCGGCGTGCCGATGCGAGCCGACTTTGACTGGCCGCGTGCCGACAAGCGCCGCGAATTCCTGCGCGCCCGCCGCAACGAGCGCGGCGGCCTCGACCTCTTCACCAACCAGGGCTCGGGCGTGCTCACCTCCACTGTGTGGGCCGATGGCCTGATCGACAACCCGCCCGAGACGCCCATCCGCGCCGGCGACACCGTGCGCTTCATCTCGCTCGCGGAGTGGGTGGCATGAAGATCCGCGTGCGCTACTTCGCGTCGCTGCGAGAGGCCCTTGGCGCCGGCGAAACCATCGAGGCGGCCGACGGCAGCACCGTCGCCCATGTGCGCGACACGCTCATCGCCCGCGGTGGCGCCCATGCCCAGGCGCTGGCCCGCAGCCGCGCCGTGCGCACCGCGCTCGACCAGACGCTGTGCGACGAATCGCACTTATTGCATGACAACGCCGAGCTGGCCTTCTTCCCGCCCGTGACGGGCGGTTGAAACCAGCGCGATCGCGTCGGTCAGGGCAGGCGGACACGCTCGGCCCGCTCCAGTGCCGCCCAGGTGCGCTGGACCGCTTCGACCGAGGCCGGGCTGTGCGGCAGGCGCAACGTGTCGCTCATCCAGCCCTGCCGTGCCAGCACCGCCTTGAAGACGCTCGGGTTGGGCTCGGCAAAGAGGGCGTGCGCCAGCGGCGTGAGCATGTGATGCAGTTGCCGCGCTTCTTCCAGCCGGCCTGCACGTGCGCTGGACACGAGGCGCGCAAAGTGCCCCGGCAGAAGATGTCCCGCCGCCGCGATGGCACCGGCACCCCCTAGGCAGGCGGTGTTGAAGATGCGGGCGTCGTCACCCGCGAGCACCGCCAGGCGGCCATCGGCGATGAGGGCACGGGTCTTCTCCTCGTCGCCGCCGCAGTCCTTCAGCGCGCGGATGTTGGGGTGCTCGGCCAGCGTGAGCAGCGTCTCCAGGGAGAGCATGGCGCCGGTGCGGGCGGGGATGTCGTAGACGACAACCGGCACCGGCGACGCATCGGCCAGCGCGCGGAAGTGCGCCACGATGCCGGCCTGCGCGGGCCGCAAGTACTGCGGTGGCGAGATGAGCAGCCCGGCCACCGGCCTGCGCACGATCTCGTTCATCTGGCGCAGCAGGTCCTGCAGGCGCACGCCCGCCAGGCCCATCACCACCGGCTTGTCGCGGCAGCTGGCGAGCACCGTGTCGAGCACGGCCAACTGCTCCTCATGGCTGAGCGACTCGGCTTCGCCGGTGCTGCCGCAGGGCACGAAGCCTGTGATCGGCGAGCGCGCCAGGTGGTCCACCAGGCGGCTCAGAGCGGACACGTCCACGCCCTCACCTTGGAAGGGCGTGACCAGCGGAATCCAGAGGCCGGAAAAATCAACGAACTGACCCACGAAGCATCTCCTTGAACACAAGACCGGTGGAGGGTCCGCGTCGTGGAGCTCGGGTTCAGCGTGGGGAAGGGTGGAGGCCTGCCGTGAAGTCTGTTCCGTCGCTCAGCTGACGACGGAACTGCAGCGCTCCGGTCAGATGAGCGTCTGCTTTTTGGCTTTGAGCGCGCACGCGGCTCCGCCCGAGGGGCGGGAGGCGAGGGCGGTGCGTCGCAAAAGCATGCCCGGCATTCTGCCGTGTGTAGCGCCGTGGCGGTGCCACAATTTCCCGCACATCTTGATTGCCAGGAGATGCGATGCGTTGGCGTCACGGGTTTGTTTGCGCACTGGCGGTGCCGGGCCTCGCGGTGGCGGCCTGCGGCGAGCGGGCCACGATCGCCACCCACGACGGCACCCAGATGCCGTACTCGCTGGCCCAGCCTGCCGACGGCGTGGCGGTGCGGGGCGCAGTGGTGCTGCTGGCCGGTGGCGATGGCCACCTCAAGCTCGATGCGCAAGGCTGCCCCAAGGCGCTGAATGGCAACTTCCTCGTGCGCACGGCGGGGCTCTTTCGTGACGCCGGCTACGCCACCGCCCTGGTCGACGTGCCGAGCGACCACCAAGGCACCGATGGCCTGGCGGGCTTTCGCGCGGCCGAGGCCCATGGCGCCGACCTGGGCAAGTTGGTTGCCGAGCTGCGCCGCCGCGTGAAGGGGCCGGTGTGGGTGATCGGCACCAGCCGCGGCACGATTTCGGCGTCCAACGTGGCGTCTCGTGCAACGGGTGATGCGGCACCCGACGGCGTGGTGCTCAGCTCCGCGCTGATGCAGGGAACCAGCGGAGGCCAGAAGACCTGGACGCAGCAGACGGTGTTCGACCTTCCCCTGACGGCGATCAAGGTCCCGGCGCTCGTCATCGGGCATGTTCACGACCAGTGCCTGCGTTCGCCGCCGGCCGAGATGCCGCGCCTGTTGGCACAGCTGGGCAGCGCACGCAAGCAGATGGTGTCGGTGGAGGGCGGTGCGGCGCCGTCGGGCCAGGTCAGCCTCGCGGCTTGCGAAGGGCGCTCGCCGCACGGCTACGTCGGGCAGGAGGCTGCCACGGTGGAGACCATCGTGCGCTTCATGCAGGCGAACTGAGGCCACAATCCCAGCCCACATGACCACCGCGCGCGTGACCATCCAGACCCATGACTTCGACCTCAGCGCCGAGGTGGCCGCCTTGCGGGCGGGCGACCCCGGCGTGGGCGCAATCGTGAGCTTCGTCGGGACGGTGCGTGACCGCAGCGAAAGCCAGGGCGTCCAGCTGATGGAGCTGGAGCACTACCCCGGCATGACCGAGAAGTCGATCGAAGCGATGACGATCGAGGCTGCCCACCGCTTTGACATCCGCGCGGCTTGCGTGATCCACCGCGTGGGCCTGCTCAAGCCGCAGGACCAGATCGTGCTGGTGGCCGTCACCTCGGCGCACCGAGGCCACGCCTTCCAAGCCTGCGAGTTCCTGATGGACTACCTGAAGACACAAGCCCCGTTCTGGAAGAAGGAGTACACGCCCGAAGGTGCCCGCTGGGTCGATGCGCGCACGCACGACGACGAGGCGCTCGCGCGCTGGGGGATCGCCAGCGGGAATGCGGCATGACGGCCGGCGTGCCGTGGCTGCAGGTCGTGGCCGTCGCCGTCGGGTCGGCGATCGGCGCGCTGCTGCGCTGGTGGGCGGGCTTGGCCTTCAACAACCTGTGGAGCGGCTTCCCGCTGGGCACCTTGCTCGTCAACTGCGTCGGCGGCCTGCTGATCGGCGCGGCGCTGGTGTGGTTCGACCGCACGCCCAACGAGGTCTTGCGCCTGCTGCTGGTGACGGGTTTCCTCGGCGGCCTGACCACCTTCTCGGCCTTCTCGGGCGAATCGCTCTCGCTGATGCAGCGCGGCGAGTATTTCTGGGCACTGGTCCATACCTCGGCCCATGTGGTGGGCTCTCTCGCCTTCGCCGCCATCGGCTTTAGATTGATGCGCAGCGCGCTGGCTTGAATTTCGGGAGAGCTGCCTCAAATCCCCAGCAATCGGAGGATTTCACCCATGCGTCTCGACAAGCTCACCACCAAGTTCCAGGAAGCCCTCGGCGAAGCCCAGAGCCTCGCGCTCGCCCGCGACAACCCCTACATCGAACCGGTGCACGTGCTGGCCGCCATGCTGGCCCAGACCGACGGCCCCAAGGCCCTGCTCGAACGGGCCGGCGTCAACACCGCCAAGCTGCAATCGGCGCTCGACGCCGAGATCAAGAAGCTGCCGCAGGTGCAAGGTGGCGAGCAGGTGCAGGCCGGCCGCGAGACCGGCGCGCTGATCCAGGCGTCTGAGAAAGAAGCCACCAAGCGTGGCGACCAGTACATCGCGAGCGAGATGTTCCTGCTCGCCGCAGCCGACAGCAAGTCCGTCGGCCCCATCGTCAAGGAACACGGCCTGACCCGCAAGGCGCTCGAAGCCGCGATCGACGCGGTGCGCGGCGGCCAGAAGGTCGACAGCCCCGAGTCCGAAGGCCAGCGCGAGGCGCTGAAGAAGTACACCCTCGACCTCACCGAGCGTGCCCGCATGGGCAAGCTCGACCCGGTGATCGGCCGCGACGACGAGATCCGCCGCGCGATCCAGGTGTTGCAGCGTCGCACCAAGAACAACCCGGTGCTGATTGGCGAGCCGGGGGTCGGCAAGACGGCCATCGTCGAAGGCCTGGCGCAGCGCATCGTCGCGGGCGAGGTGCCCGACACCTTGAAGAACAAGCGCGTGCTGGTGCTCGACATGGCGCTGCTGCTGGCCGGTGCCAAGTACCGCGGCGAATTCGAGGAGCGCCTGAAGAGCGTGCTCAAGGAAGTGGCGCAGGACGAGGGCCAGACCATCGTCTTCATCGACGAGATCCACACCATGGTCGGCGCCGGCAAGGCCGAAGGCGCCATCGACGCCGGCAACATGCTGAAACCCGCGCTGGCGCGCGGCGAGCTGCACTGCATCGGCGCGACCACGCTGGATGAATACCGCAAGTACGTGGAGAAGGATGCTGCGCTGGAGCGCCGCTTCCAGAAGGTGCTCGTCGGCGAGCCGAGCGTCGAGGCCACCATCGCCATCCTCCGCGGCCTGCAGGAAAAGTACGAGGTGCACCACGGCGTGGAGATCACCGACCCGGCCATCGTGGCCGCGGCCGAGCTCTCTCACCGCTACATCACCGACCGTTTCCTGCCCGACAAGGCCATCGACCTGATCGACGAGGCCGCCGCCAAGATCAAGATCGAGATCGACTCCAAGCCCGAGGCGATGGACAAGCTCGACCGCCGTTTGATCCAGCTCAAGATCGAGCGCGAAGCGGTGAAGAAGGAGAAGGACGAAGCCTCGCAGAAGCGCCTGGGCCTGATCGAAGACGAGATCGGCAAGCTCGAGCGCGAGTACGCCGACCTGGAAGAAATCTGGAAGAGCGAGAAGGCCACGGCGCAGGGCTCCGCGCATGTGAAGGAAGAGATCGACCGGATCCGCTTCCAGATCGAGGAGTTCAAGCGCAAGGGTGACTTCAACAAGGTCGCCGAGCTGCAGTACGGCAAGCTGCCCGAGCTGGAGAAATCGCTCAAGGACGCGCAAGCCAAGGAGCTGAAGAAGGGCGGCGGTGCCGCCGGCCGGCCCCAGCTGCTGCGCACGATGGTGGGCTCGGAAGAGATCGCCGAGGTCGTGGCGCGTGCCACCGGCATCCCGGTCGCGAAGCTGATGCAGGGCGAGCGCGAGAAGCTCTTGCAGATGGAGACCAAGCTGCACGAGCGCGTGGTGGGGCAGGACGAGGCCATCTCGGCCGTGGCCAATGCCATCCGCCGTTCACGCTCGGGCCTCTCGGACCCGAACCGGCCCACCGGCTCGTTCCTCTTCCTCGGCCCCACCGGCGTGGGCAAGACCGAGCTGTGCAAGGCACTGGCCGCGTTCCTCTTCGACAGCGAAGAGCAGCTCATCCGCGTCGACATGAGCGAGTTCATGGAGAAGCACTCGGTGGCTCGCCTGATCGGTGCGCCCCCGGGCTACGTGGGCTATGACGAGGGCGGCTACCTGACCGAAGCCGTGCGGCGCAAGCCTTACAGCGTGCTGCTGCTCGACGAGGTGGAGAAGGCGCACCCCGATGTCTTCAACGTGCTGCTGCAGGTGCTCGACGATGGTCGCCTGACCGACGGCCAGGGCCGCACGGTGGACTTCAAGAACACGGTGATCGTGATGACCAGCAACCTGGGCTCGCACCAGATCATGCAGATGGCCGGGCAGGACCCCGAGGCCATTCGCGACGCGGTGTGGGTCGAGGTGAAGCAGCATTTCCGCCCGGAGTTCCTGAACCGCATCGACGAGACGGTGGTGTTCCACGCACTGGACCAGGCCAACATCCAGTCCATCGCGAAGATCCAGCTCAAGGTGCTGGAGAGCCGCATGGAGAAGATGGACATGAAGCTCGACGTCTCGCCGGCCGCGCTGGCCGAGATCGCCAAGGCGGGATTCGACCCGGTGTTCGGTGCGCGGCCGCTCAAGCGGGCGATCCAGCAGCGCATCGAGAACCCGGTGTCCAAGCTGATCCTCGAAGGCAAGTTCGGGCCGAAGGATGTGATCCCGGTGGTCGTCGACGCGAACGGCGAGCTGAGCTTCGAGCGCACCGTGCACTGACGTTGCGTCGACCCTTGCGAAAGGCCGCGTCCCGAAGAGGGAGCGGCCTTTTTTCTTATTGACGTTCGGCGTCGAGCACCGCGTCCATGCGGCCGATTTGCAGCCGTGCGAGCGTGAGGTTGGCGTGGGTCTTGTCGAGCACTGCGTGCAGCGCGAGGCCCGGGTGGTGCGGCACGGCCCTCAGCAGCAGGTGGTGCGTGCCGAGCGTGACGGCCGCTTCGGGCAGCGCATGGCCCATGCCGAGCGTGCGGCTGGCGTGCGCCATCGCGGCAAGCAATGCCGAGCCGTGCTGGCCCAGCTCGGTGCCGCCGGGGCGAGCACCGGCGTGAAGCAGGGGCTGGCCGCTCGCGGTGTCGAAGATGGCCACGCTCACCATGCCCGGCAGGCCGATGAGCTGGTGCACGTAGCGCCCCAGCACGCCGTCTTCGGCCTGCGGCTCCCGTGGGCTCGTGGCCGGCATCGGCTTCATCGCCACCGGCGGGATCACGGGTGGCGAGAGCGGCGTCGGCGCGCTGACGACGGCCTCCGCGGGTGCACCCGGTGCACCGGCCCGGCTGTTGGCCCCCGGCAGGGGCGGCAAGCCCACCCCGGCTTCGGTGTGAATCTGCTCGCGCAGCCGATTCCAGGTGCCGCTGATGAACGACCAGGCATCGGCCGGGCGTGTGACCTGCGGCGTGGTGCGCACCGCCACGCCGGTGCCGCGGCCAAGCTCGGTGGCGGTGATGTTGAGCGCGGTCGAGTTGGCGAGCGGCAGCAGCAGCATGTGCCGGTTGCGCCAGTCGCGCTTGATCATGGCTTCGCGCAGCGGCTCGAACGACGAGCCCATCAGGTGCGGCGGCAGGTCGCCGATCATGATCACGCCGAGGCGGCTGTAGCAGAGCAGCACGCGGGCCAGCTCATGGCGCTGGTGGGTGTCGGCGTCGGTTTCGGTGGTGTAGAGGCGCAGCGACGACTGGCCGGCCGAGGGAAAGTCGACGAACTCGAGCGTGGCCAGCGGCGTGCCGTACCCCTGGCGGCGGATCACGAGCTTCTGCACCGGTCGGCCACTCGCCGCGGCCACCCCCGCGAGCAGCTTGCGCGACGACGACGTGCCGATGTCGTGCAGGGCGATGTATTCGGGCTGCAGGTGGTCGAGCTGCTGCTGCATCGCCTCGGCCGGGTCGCACGAGACGAAGAGCTCCCGCTGCGTGGGGCTCACCGGGCGACCGATGTCGCGCTGGGCGGGGTCGCTGTCGTCTTCTTCCCGAGGCTGGATCTGCGTCGGCACCGCGGTCTCGGCGCGGGTGGACTGCCATTCGTCGGCCTGGCCGGAGGAGGGAGGGGTGGACATGTGGGGTGTGCGCCTTGCCGATTCGCCAGTGTAGGCCTGCTGTTTCAAAATGTGACGGGTGGCCTGGGCATGTTTTCACACCGCTGTGCCTGCGCCCATCCCTAAACCTGACGAAGCGGGAACAGGCCCGTCGATAGAATCCGGCCCTCCCAGCGCCTCTGCATCACCCATGCCACACGCCAGCACGCCCGTTCAGCCCACGCTTCCCGTGGTGATCGTCGGTGCGGGGCTCGCGGGCCTCACCGTGGCGCTCCACCTGGCCGACAAGCACCCGGTGGTGGTGCTGGCCAAGCGCAACCTCAACGAGGGCGCCACGCAATGGGCCCAGGGCGGCATCGTCGGCGTGCTGGGCACCGACGACAGCATCGAATCGCACGTGCGTGACACGCAGGACGCCGGTGCCGGCCTCGTCGACGAGCACACGGCGCGTTTCATTGCCGAGCACAGCGCCGCGGCCGTGGAATGGCTGGTGGCGCGCGGCGTGCCCTTCTCGCCCGACCCCGAAGGCCCGCTCGGCCTGCACCTCACCCGCGAAGGCGGCCACGCCGTGCGCCGCATTGCCCACGCGGCCGACGCCACCGGCAAGGCCATCCACGACGTGCTGCTCGAGGAGGTGGCCCGCCACCCCAACATCCAGCTGCGCGAGCGCTGGATGGCGGTCGACGTGATCACCTCGCGCCACCTCAAGCGCGACGAGCAGCCGCATTGCTACGGCGTCTACGCACTCGACATCGACCACCAGCGCGTCGAGACACTCCCTGCCGCCGCAGTGGTGATGGCGACCGGCGGTGCCGGCAAGGTCTACCGCTACACCACCAACCCCGATACCTCCACCGGCGACGGCATCGCGATGGCGTGGCGCGCGGGCGCCCGCGTCGGCAACATGGAATTCATCCAGTTCCACCCGACCTGCCTGTACCACCCGCAGGAGCGCAGCTTCCTCATCACCGAGGCGCTGCGAGGCGAGGGCGGCCATCTCAAGTTGCCCGATGGCACGCGCTTCATGCATGCGCACGACGAGCGCGGCGAGCTGGCCCCGCGCGACATCGTCGCCCGGGCGATCGACTTCGAGATGAAGAAGCACGGCGTCGACAACGTGCTGCTCGACGCCACGCACCTCGGCGCCGAGTTCCTGAAAGAACACTTCCCGACCATCTACGCGCGTTGCCTGAAGCTCGGCATCGACATCACGACGCAGCCCATCCCCGTGGTGCCGGCGGCGCACTACACCTGCGGCGGCGTGGTGACCGACCTGCACGGCCGCACCGACATCCCGGGGCTCTACGCGGTGGGCGAGACCACCTACACCGGCCTGCACGGCGCCAACCGCCTGGCGAGCAACTCGCTGCTCGAATGCGTGGTGCTCGGCCGCACCTGCGCCGACAGCATCCTCGCGCTCGGCGGGCGTGAGCCGGCCGCGTTGCCGGCTTGGGACGAGAGCCAGGTCGAGAACTCCGACGAGCAGGTGGTCATCTCCCACAACTGGGATGAGCTGCGCCTCCTGATGTGGAACTACGTGGGCATCGTGCGCACGACCAAGCGGCTGGAGCGTGCGCTGCATCGCATCTCGCTGCTGCGCGGCGAGATCGATGACTACTACGGCAGCTTCCGCGTGACGCGTGACCTGCTGGAGCTGCGCAACCTGGTCGATTGCGCCGAGCTGATCGTGCGCTCGGCGCTGATGCGGCACGAGAGCCGCGGGCTGCACTTCAGCCGCGACTTCCCGCAGACGCTGCCGGTGAGCTTCCCGACGATCCTGATGCGGCCGGCGGGTCGCACGCAACGCGGGCCGCAGCCTCGCGGCGCAGGGCCCACCGGTCTCTGGCGATAGCCCCTCAGGCGGCGGCGAACTTCGCCAGCCGCTGACCGATGATCGCTTCGGCCTCGGCCATGATGCGGTCGATCAGTTCCTTCACCGTCGGCACGTCCTTGATCAGGCCGGCCACCATGCCGCACGACCACGCGCCCAGGTCCATCTCGCCCTCCTTCATGATGCGCGGGTAGACGCCGGCCACTTCGGCCGCGATGTCGTTGAAGGTGATGGCAGAACCCAGTTCGCGCTCCTTCTCCAGCAGCCGCTCCACCGCCGCGTTCTTCAGCACACGCTCGGTGTTGCGCAGCGGGCGCATCACCAGCCGCGTGTCGAGCTCGCTGGCCGCGACGATCGCGTCCTTCACGTTCTGGTGCACCGGCGCTTCCTTTGTTGCGATGAAGCGCGTGCCCATGTTCATGCCGTCGGCGCCGAGTGCGAGCGCGGCCACGAGCGAGCGGCCATCGGCCATGCCGCCCGAGGCGACGAACGGGATCTTCAGCTCTTCGGCTGCGCGGGGGAGCAGGATGAAGTTGGGCACGTCGTCTTCACCCGGGTGGCCGCCGCACTCGAAGCCGTCGACGCTCACCGCATCGCAGCCGATGGCTTCGGCCTTCAGCGCGTGGCGCACCGAGGTGCACTTGTGGATGACCTTGATACCGGCTTCCTTCAGCGCAGGCAGGTACTTCTGCGGGTTGTTGCCGGCGGTCTCGACCGCCTTCACGCCGCCGTCGATGATGGCCTTGATGTAGCCAGGGTAGTCGGGCGTGTTCACCGAGGGCAGGAAGGTGAGGTTCACGCCGAAGGGCTTGTCGGTCATCTCGCGGCAGCGGGCGATCTCCTTCGCCAGGTCGGCCGCGCTGCGCTGCGTGAGGCCGGTGATCAGCCCCAAGCCGCCCGCGTTGGAGACGGCCGCGGCCATCTCGGCGAAGCCGACGTAGTGCATGCCGCCCTGGATGATGGGGTGCTCGATGCCGAAGAGTTCTGTGATGCGGGTCTTCATGGAGGGAGTCCTCTTGACGGTGGAATTGTTCTAGGCGGCCTTCAGGCGTGCGACCGCCGCCTGCTTGATTTCGCGCTTCAGGATCTTGCCGGAGGGCGTGCGGGGGAGCGGTGCGCGCGCGCGTTCGATGTAGCGCGGGATCTCGAACTTCGCGAGATGCACTTCGAGGAATTTGCGCAGCTCGTCGACGTCGAGCTTGTCGGTGCCGTAGACGGTCGCGCCGACCTCTTCGCCGAGGCGCTCGTCGGGCACCGCGTAGACCGAGGCCTCGATCACCTCCGGGTGCATCACCAGCGCCGCCTCGACCGCGCCGCAGCCGATGTTCTCGCCGCCGCGGATGATCAGGTCCTTGAGGCGGTCGACGATGTAGAGGTAGCCCTCGGCGTCGATGTAGGCGCCATCGCCGGTGCGGAACCAGTCGCCGTCGAACGCCTGCTTGTTCGCCTCGGGGTTGTTCCAGTAGCCGGTGAAGACCGAGGTGCCACGCACCCACAGCTCGCCGCGCTCGCCTGGGGGCAGCACGCGGCCGGTCTCGTCGGTGACGCGCAGCTCCAGCACTTGCGAGCAATGCCCCGAGCTGCTGGGGTGGTCGAGGTAGTCCTGCCCCACGATGCCGGCGCCGATGGCGTTGGTCTCGGTCATGCCCCAGCCGATGTTGGGGATGGCCTGCGTGAAGCTCGCGTCGATCTGCCGCACCTGCTCGGGCGCACGCGGGGCACCGCCGCCACCGAGCGAGGCCAATGTGGCGAGGCTGAAGCGACCCGACTGCGCCACACGGATCAGGTCGCCGGTGACGGCGGCCGGCCCGGTGAGCGAGGTGAGGCGCTCGCCGTCGATCAGCTCGGCCGCCTTCTCCGCATCCCAGCGGTACATGCTGGCCAGGCGTCGCTGCAGGCGGTAGCTGCCCAGGAAGGACGAATGCAGCCCCGTCACATGAAAGAGCGGCACGGCGAGCAGCGTGCCACCTTGTTCGACGGGCTCGGGGCGCACGACGCCATTGACCTTGTCGAGGATGGCGTAGTCGAGCTCCCACGAGAGCAGGGCCGAGATCACCATGCGGTGCGTCGACGGCACGCCCTTGGGCCGGCCGCTGGAGCCCGAGGTATAGAGCATGATGGCCAGGTCGTCGGGCCCCATCACGACGGGTGGCATCGGCACATCGCCGAGCCCGGCCGTCGCGGCCTTCAGGTCGCGCGCCCCGGCCTTCAGTTCGGTGGCACGCACCGACAACACCTGCAGGCCCTTCACGGGTTTCTGTGCCAGCCGGTCGAGCCGCTCCTGGTCGGCCAGCAGCACTTTCGCCCCGCAGTCGACGAGGGCGTAGGCCATGTCGTCGGCCTGCCAGTGCGCGTTCATCGCGACGGCGATGGCGCCGATGGACGTGATGGCGCTGAACGCAAGCATCCACTCGGGGTAGTTGCGCATCGAGATCGCCACGCGGTCGCCCGGCTTCACGCCGCACTGGCGGACGAGCACATGTCCGATGCGCGAGGCCTGCTGCCACGCTTCACGGAAGGTGTAGCGCTCGTCCTCGTAGATCAGGAAGGGCAGGTCGGTGACATAGAGCTCGTAGTAGTCGCGCAGCGTTGGCGGGGCGTTCTTGAACGCCTTCACCTTGCGGCCATGGGCGACGATGTCGATCAATTCGCCGGGTTGCCCTGGCGCGGTGAGTTCCGCGATCGCTTGCGCGCGAAGCATCGGTTCCGGCATTCAGCGCCCCTTGAAGACAGGCTCGCGCTTTTCCACGAATGCCTTGGCGGCCTCCTTGTGATCTTCTGTCTGTCCGCAGTGGATGTGGTGCGTGGCTTCGAGGTCCAGGCACTCGTCGACCTCGCCCGCCATCGCGCGGTTGAGGTTCTCCTTCATGTAGCGGTAGGCCACGGCCGGACCCTTGGCGAGGCGGGCGGTGAGCTCGTTGGTGCGTGCGCCCAGGTGCTCGGGCTCGCACACCCAGTTGGCGAGGCCGAGGCGCAGCGCTTCGTCGGCAGAGATGCGGTCGGAGAGCATGTACAGCTCGCGTGCCTTCGCGGCGCCGATCAGCTGCGTCATGAAGTAGGTGCCGCCGTAGTCGCCGGCGAAGCCGACCTTTGCGAACGCGGTGGTCATGAAGGCGCTGCTCGACATCAGGCGCAGGTCGCAGGCCATCGCGAGCGACAAGCCCGCGCCGGCCGCCGCACCGTGCAGCACGGCCACCGTGGGCTTGGGCATCTTGAAGAGGCGGCCCGCCGTCTCGCGCTGGCTGTGGCGCTGCTGGTGGATGGCTTCGTCGATGGTGCGCTGGCCCACCGTGCCGTCGCCGGCGGCGGCCATGCCCTTCACGTCGCCACCGGCGCAGAAGGCCTTGCCCGCGCCGGTGAGCACGACGCAGCGCACCTCGCTGTTGAACTCGGCGGCGACGAGTTGCTGCTGCATGGCCTGCAGCATCGCGCGCGAGAGGGCGTTGCGCGCCTCGGGGCGGTTCATCGTCAGCGTGAGCACGCCGGCGTGCAGGGAGGCTTGCAGGTCCGGCGTGCCGGTGTCGAGCGTGGTCATGGGCTGTCTCCTGTCGTCGTCTGGTTCGTCTTACTTCACGAGGCCGAGTTCGCGGGCGTCTTTTTCATAGTTGGCATACGAGGCCTTGAGCGTGGCGCTGTTGAGGATCATCTCGGCCACCTGCGTGCGCGTGCCGGCTTGGAAGACCTTGGTGCGGATCCAGCACGACTCGGTGCGTGCACTCTCGCTGAGGGCGATGATGTCGCGCTCGAGGTCATACGATTGACCGACGAAGAGCGGCCCCTTGATGAGGCGGATCTGCTGGCCAGCAAAGAGGCCGACCGCGGGCTGCTTGCCCTTGAAGCCCGCGAGCGCCGAGGTGCTGCCGAGCAGCACGCTGATCATCTCGATGGGGATGATGGCGCGGCCCCAGGGCGACGAGGCGCCACCCTCGGCGGTGTACCAGGGCGAGGGCTCGGTGATGACCTTGAGCTTCGAGTTGAGCGTGAAGGGGTAGTAGTCGCCCATGTGCTGGTCGAAGCCCATGGCGATGGTTTCCTTCTGCGCGCCCCGCTGGCCGACCTTGAGGTCGCGGTTGATCACGAGGCCGGTGGCCGGGCGCAGCTTGGCGATGCGTTGCGGGATCTCGTGTTGCGCATCGGGCACGTCGCCGACGGAGGCCGTGCCGGTGAGCACGGGCGTGCCGTCCTTCTTCTCGGCCCAGATCTTCACGAGCTTCTCGCCGGCCTTCGGTGGCTGCACGAAGGCGCGCACCTCTTCGCCTTCGACGACCATGTTCTGGTAGTGCGAGCTGATGCAGCCGGTCTCGAACCAGGCGTTGCCGAAGAGGCTCGCGAGCAGCGGGTCGAACTGGCTGAAGTGCGTGGGGCCTTCGATGGGGCCGGCCTTCAGGCCCAGGTCCCCGGCGGTCTTGTCGTCGTGGATGGAAAGGTGGCCGCCATAGGTCTGCTCGGCGAGCATCTGGCGGGGTTGGCGCAAGGGGCCGCAGAGGGCCAGCGGGGTGTCGAAGGGGGCGGTCATGGCGCGTCCTGGCACAACGATGGGAGAGGACAACGAGCATAGGCCCCGCGCCATGCCAGCACAGTCGCGCGGGTGTCATGCGAGAGGGGCTCCGTTGACGGAAGATGCAGCCCTTGCGCGGCTGCAGGCCGTCCCCCCGCACAAACCCGAATCCAAAAATGGAACTGCTCACCACCACACCCCTGCCGGCCCACGGCTGCATCGAAACGCAAGTCGTCGGCAACGTGCTCCTGATCGGCATCAACCGCCCGGCCAAGCGCAATGGCTGGACGCCCGAGATGTTCCGCCAGCTCGGCGAGGCCTACACGCGGCTCGACGACGACCCGTCGCTGTTCGTCGGTGTGCTGCATGCCTTCGGCGACCACTTCACCGCCGGCCTCGACATGCCCGCCGTGCAGTCGCACCTGGAGCGCGGCGAGAAGTTGATCCCCGAAGGCCTGGTCGAGCCGCACGACTTCGGCAAGCCCGGCTACCGCCGCCGCACCAAGCCGGTGGTCGCCGCGGTGAAGGGCATCTGCTTCACGGTTGGCATCGAGCTGATGCTGGGCGCCGACATCGTGGTGGCGGGTGAAGACTGCCGCTTCTGCCAGAAGGAAGTGCAGCGCGGCCTGATGCCGGGCGGTGGCGCGACGCTGCGCATGTCGGAGCGCGCAGGCCTGGGCAACGCGATGCTGTACCTCTTGACCGGCGACGAGTTCGACACCCCTACCGCCTACCGGCTCAACTTCGTGCAGAAGGTGGTGCCGAATGCTCAGGTGCTCGATGAAGCGCTCGCGATTGCGCAGCGCATCGCCGCACAGGCGCCACTCGCGGTGACCGCGACGCGCCTCAACGCGATCAAGGCAGTGGAAGAAGGGCCGGCGGCAGCCGTCGCCGAATTCGCGGCCGTCCAGCGCAAGATCTTCGCCAGCGAAGACTGGGCCGAAGGCGTGCGCTCCTTCGTCGAGAAGCGCCCCGCGGTGTTCAAGGGCCGCTAGGCGCGCGCCTTCATGGCGCTTCGGGCCTGCACGAATTCGAACGCGTACTTCACCGCCTCGGCGATGGCCACTTCGTTGTGGGCGCGTTCGTTTTCGGTGAGGTAGAAGACCAGGTCCACGTCGTGGCGGACGTAGCGCGGCGGCAGCCGGTTCAGCGCCACGCAGGCCACGTCGGCCAGCTGGTCGCGTGGCACCTGGTACTTCGCGGACGAGGCCAGCACGGCCTCGAAGATGATCCGCTCGTAGTGGTTGTGGATCGACTCGAAATCAGCAGCGCTCATGATGTCGAGCGCACGACTCAAAGACGTTCGAGCACCCGCATGGAATAGTCGACCGCCTTCACGTCCTTGGTCAAGCGGCCGATGGAGATGCGGTCGACGCCGGTGGCTGCAATTTCACGAATCTGGCTCAGCTGCACGTTGCCCGAGACTTCGAGCAGCGCGCGGCCCTGGGTGATGGCCACGGCCTCGCGCATCAGCGGCTCGGTGAAGTTGTCGAGCAGCACGCTCTGCGCGCCGGCATCGAGGGCCTCGCGCAGTTGATCCAGGTTTTCCACCTCGACCTGGATGTCGACGCCCGAGTTCAGCGCCAGCGCGCGGCGCAGCGCCTGGGACACACCGCCGGCCGCGGCGATGTGGTTCTCCTTGATCAGGATGCCGTGCCACAGCGCCAGGCGCTGGTTCTGGCCGCCGCCCACGCGCACCGCGTACTTCTGCGCCTGGCGCAGGCCGGGGATGGTCTTGCGCGTGTCGAGCACGGCGCAGCCGCGTGGGTTGGGCGAGGCGCCGGCGATCGCGTCGACATGGCGGCGGGTGATCGTCGCGGTGCCCGAGAGCAGCTGAAGGAAGTTGAGCGCAGGTCGCTCGGCCGAGAGCAGGGCGCGTGCGTTCGATTCGATGTGGCACACGGTCGTGTCGGGCGACATCAGCGCGCCTTCGTCCACATGCCAGTCGATGCGGGCATCGTTGTCGAGCGCCTTCACGCATCCGTCGAACCAGTCGCGCCCGCACAGCACCGCTTCTTCGCGCACCAGCACGCGCGCCTTCACCCGCTGCGCGCCGGGCACGAGCATGGCCGTCCAGTCGTGGCGGCCGATGTCTTCGCTCAGTGCATCGTCGATGTTGCGTTCGCGGGCTTGTTCGAGGGTTTCGTTCTGGTCGTACATGGCGAAAAGAGCAGTGTTCAGGCTGCGCCGACGTTGGGCACCAAACCCGGCTTCTGGATGGCAGTGGGGTTGCGCTTCACGAAGTCGAGCATGCGATCGATGCAGCCCAGCGCCTGGGTGCGGATCGGCTCCTCGACGTGGATTTCGCCCACGCCGTTTTCCAGGCAGGCGACCACGCCTTGCAGGGCGTTCATCGCCATCCAAGGGCAGTGCGCGCAGCTCTTGCACGTCGCGCTGTTGCCGGCCGTCGGGGCTTCGATCAGCGTTTTGCCCGGCGCGAGCTGGCGCATGCGGTGGAGGATGCCGTTGTCGGTGGCGACGATGTAGGCGGGTGCGTTGCCTTGCACCACCGCGTTGAGCAACTGTGAGGTGGAGCCCACCACGTCGGCCTGCTTCACCACGCTTTCGGGCGACTCAGGGTGCACCAGCACCATCGCGCCGGGATGCTGCGACTTGAGCAGGTCGAGCTCGAGGCCCTTGAACTCGTCGTGCACGATGCAGGCGCCGTTCCACATCAGCATGTCGGCATGCGTCTGCTGCTGGATGTAGCGGCCGAGGTGGCGGTCGGGTGCCCACAGGATCTTCTCGCCCTGGTCTTTCAGGTGCTTCACGATGGCGAGCGCACAGGAGCTCGTGACCATCCAGTCGGCGCGGGCCTTCACCGCCGCGCTGGTGTTGGCGTAGACGACGACCTTGCGGTCGGGGTGCGCATCGCAGAAGCGGGCGAAGTCATCGGCGGGGCAGCCGAGGTCGAGCGAACAGGTGGCATCCAGATCGGGCATCAGCACGCGCTTCTCGGGGCTGAGGATCTTGGCGCTCTCGCCCATGAAACGCACGCCGGCAACGACAAGTGTCTTGGCGGCATGGTCGCGGCCGAAGCGGGCCATCTCGAGCGAATCGGACACGATGCCGCCCGTCTCGAGCGCGAGATCCTGCAGGTCGCCATCGACGTAGTAATGCGCGACGAGCACGGCGTTGTGCCTGGCGAGCAGCGCCTTCGCGCGCTCTTTCCAGCTCTGGCGCTGATCAGGGGTGAGGGGCTCGGGGACTTTGGCCCAGGCTTGGGCGGTGCAGCTGGCGCCAGTGGCGTCTTGCCGCGTGTAGTCGAACAGCACTTGGCTCATGGCTGGGTGTGAGGTGATCCGTGACCGGCACGGGGTCGGTCATGGTAGCCCAGCAAGGAAACCAGCAAAGAAAAGGGTGCGGGCCTTGCGGACCGCACCCAAAGGGACGACAGCTCAGAAAACACGATCAGCGGTTGAAGCGCTGATGGGATCTAGTTTTGCACGGTCGTACATATATCGCCTCAGGATTTGCCCCAGGACAGCCTCTGCCGCGTGAAATCGGCCGGATTTTCGGTGAGTTTTTGCGCAGTCGTGCAAAAGACGGCGACCGGCGGGCAAAGAAAAGCGCCACGAGTGGCGCTGTGTGCGGGGGCCTTGGATCAACCGAGGCTTTGCTCGGCTTCCATCAGCTTGTATCGCGCGAGGGCGAGGTTGGTGCGCTGCTTGTCGAGCACGGCGAACAGGAAGAGCCCCTTGTGCCGCGTGGCGTGGCGCATGACGTGGTGGCGCGGGCCGGCGCTCGTCATCACCTCGTCGATCTCGGTCGTGAGGCCGAGCTGGCGGGCTACGTGCTGGTGGGTGCGCAGCAGTTGCGCACTGGCGGCGGCTGCGAGGTCGAGATCGACCGGCTGGCCTGGCTGCTCCTGCTTGGCGAGGACGAGGCCGGAGCTGGCATCGACCACCGCGCAGGCAAAGAGTCCGTCAAGGGCCGACAGCACCTCCAGGGCACGCTCGGCGAGTGCGGGGTCGAGCAGCGGGCGGCGCGGCAGGGGGACCGTGGCCTCGTAGGCCGTGGCGGAAACGGGCAGCGAGACCTTGGCGCCTTCCACGCCCGGGGCGGGGCTGGACAGGTCGGCCACCTTGATCTGGAAGCCGTCGAGCCCGGGAGCCAGCGCAGGAGGCGGCCCCCACACGGGCTCCTTCTTGACGCGGTTCCACATGCCCAGCAGCGAGTTCCACACGGCCGACGCGCTCGTCAGCGCTTCGTTGAGCACCTGTACCTTGAGCCGCGCAGGCCACTCGATCATGCCGATCTTGTTGGCGATCCACACGGCGTTGGGCGGCAGCATGAAGAGCAGGGTGGGGCAGCGCCAGTTGGCGTGCCGCACGGCGGCCTGCAGGGTGTCGAGCATCTCGTCGATCGCATGCGGCTGCATGGCGCCGACGATGACGGCCGTCATGTGGCTGCGCTCCATCAGCGCAAGCGGCACGGCCGCATTCGCGGTGCCGGGGGCGCGCACGTCGGCGTGGTAGATGCGCAGCATGTCCTCGTTGCGGCGCTCGAGCGTGGTGCGCTCGATCATCGCCAGTGTGCGCAGCGTGCCCTGCTCGCGCAGGTGCAGGCGCTCGATAGGGCGGCCGCTCGCATCCGACAGCGCCTTGATCACCGCGCTCGCCCACACCGCCGTGGGGTCGTAGAGCGCGATCAGCCGCGTGGCCGTCTCGAGGTCGGCGCGGGTGGCGGTGAAGTGATCGCGGATCGCCTGCGCAGGCGATCCCGAGACGACCAGGTCGCGCTGGTGGCTGTCGACCATCTGGCCGCGGTCATTGACCTCGGTGGCCACGCTCTCCAGGATGGCGGTGGCGGCAAAGCCCTGGTCCGAATCTCCAGATGCGGACTGGCCGCGAATGGTGCGCAAGTCACCGAAGAGCGAGCTGAGCATGTCTTGTACTCCCGTACATCCGCGCCGTGGGCGGCGCTGTTGACTCGGGAGTCTAGGCCCCTGCCGTCTTCACGACATCCCATGGTTTGCAACCATTGGTTGAAAAGGGGCATTCGTTTGAGGGGGGCCGGCCCGCAGGAGCGGTCAGCGCGCGCTCGCAAGTCGCGGCAACCGGCAGTTCAGCTGAAGAACACGCTCGGTGGCGCCCCCACCGAGCGCCTGACCATCGCGGTGAAGGCGCTGGGGCTTGCATAGCCGAGTTCGGTCGCGATCACCGACATCGGCACCTTGCGTGCGGCCATCGTCAGCGCCTTGGCCAGCAGCACCTGCTGGCGCCACTGCAGGAAGGTCGTGCCCAGCTCGCTGCGGAAGAGCCGCGCCACCGTTCGCGCGCTGGCGCCGGTCTCGGCGGCGCAGGTCTCGAGCGTGCTCCAGCGCGTGGGGTCGTCGAGCACCGATTCGCACAAGACACGCAGGCGCTTGTCCTGCGGCAGGTCCACGCCGATGGGCACCTGCTGCGCGCGGCGCAGCTCGTCGAGCACGAGGGCGATCAGGTGCTGCTCGCGCGGCCCGGGCCGCTGGCCGGGAACGATGGCGCCGGGCTCGGTGCCCAGGTGCATCACGAGCTCGCGCAGCAGGCTCGAGACCTCGATCACGCGGCAGTGGCGCCAGGGCGAATCGGCCGGGGGGCTGAGCTCCGGGCCGACGTGCCTGTCGTCCTGATAGAGGTAGAGCGTGCGGATCTCGGCGTCTTCGACCACGTTGACCATGTGCTCCACGTTTTGCGGGATCCACACCGCGCGCGACGGCGGCACGATGTAGGTGCTGCGCGTGGCCGTCATGCGGATCACGCCCGTCACCGAGAACGCGAGCTGCCCCCAGGGGTGGTGGTGCGGATCGATGTGGGTGTCGGCCGCCAAGCGACGCATCTTGGCGCGCACCGGGTAGTCGGCCGTTGGCGCATAACGCTTCGGGTCGACGGGCGGCACGCTGGTGCGGCGGCGAGGTGCAGGCGAACGGGTCATGTCCGTTTCTCGATAGAAGTTGACGAACTATCGTAACTCTGTCGTTCACCCGGCGCCTAGAGTGCGGGCATTGCATCTCGGCAGCTCCCATGACTTCTGCTTCCGTTTCCCTGTCGCAAGACGCCAAGACGATCAGCCTGATCGGCCTGGCGCACGGCACCTCGCACTTCTTCCACATGCTGCTGGCGCCGCTGTTTCCGCTGTTCATCCGCGACTTCGGCTTCAGCTATTCCGAGCTCGGCCTCCTGGTGTCGGTGTTCTTCGTCGTCTCGGGCGTGGGGCAGGCGCTGGCGGGCTTCCTCGTCGACCGCGTGGGTGCGCGGCCGGTGCTCTTCGTCGCATTGGGCTGCTTCGTGCTCGCCGCGCTGGCCGTGGCCACGGCGCAGAGCTACACCGGCCTGATGCTGGCCGCGATGCTCGCCGGCCTGGGCAACTCGCCTTTCCACCCGGTGGACTTCACCATCCTCAACAAGCGCGTGTCGCAGCCCCGGCTGGGCCATGCGTTCTCGGTGCACGGCATCACCGGCAACCTGGGCTGGGCCGCAGCGCCCGTGTTCCTCGCCGGCCTGACGGCGGCCACCGGCTCGTGGCGCATCGCGGCCGCCGGCATGGGCGTGTGGGCCCTCTTCGTGATGGCGGTGCTGTGGCTGCACCGCGATGCCATCGACGACCGCGTGGGCAGCTGGGCGCATGAGGCCAAGGGCAGCACCAAGGCCGCGCCGGTGAACGAGCACCCGCTGGCCTTCCTGCGCCTGCCGTCGGTGTGGCTGTGCTTCTCGTTCTTCTTCTGGACCACGGTGTCGCTGAGCGCGATCCAGAGCTTTGCGAGCCCGGCGCTGCAGAAGATGTACGACCTGCCGCTGTCGATCACGGCCTTCGTCGTGACGGGCTACATGCTGTGCGGCGCGGCAGGCATGGTGGCGGGGGGCTTCCTGGCGAACCGCGCCGAGCGGCTGGAACGCATCATCGGTTTCTGCCTGATGGGCGCGGCGCTGTTGCTGGCGATCGTGGCGACGGGCGCGTTGCCGGGCCTGCTGGCCTGTGCGGTCGCATCGCTGGCGGGTTTCGGTGCGGGTCTCGCCGGGCCTTCGCGCGACATGCTCATCAAGCAGGCCGCGCCTCCCGGGGCGACGGGCCGCGTGTATGGCACGGTGTACTCGGGGCTGGACTTGGGCTTTGCCATCGCGGCACCGGTGTTCGGTGCGCTGCTCGACCACGGCTCGGCGTCGGGCGTGTTCTACGGCTCGGCCCTGGCGCTCACGTTGGGCGTGGCCTCCGCCTCGCTCGTCGGCATCGGCATTGCGCAACTTCGTGGGGCCCGTAAAGTCGCTGCATGACGACTTCTTCTGCACGCCTCGCCGGCCACGCGCTGGTGGAGGCCCTGGTGGCGCAGGGCGTGAGCACGGTGTTCGGCGTGCCGGGCGAGAGTTTTCTCGCCGCGCTCGATGGCTTTCACGAGCACCGCGACAAGATCCGCTTCGTCGCCTGCCGGCAGGAGGGTGGCGCTGCCTTCATGGCCGAAGCGCAGGGCAAGCTGACGGGCCGGCCCGGCGTGTGTTTCGTGACGCGCGGGCCGGGTGCGACGAATGCCAGCATCGGCCTGCACACCGCGTTTCAGGACAGCACGCCGATGGTCCTCTTCATCGGCCAGGTGGCGAGCGACCAGCGCGACCGCGAGGCCTTCCAGGAAGTCGACTACCGCCAGATGTTCGGCCCCGGCACGCTCGGCTTCGCCAAGTGGGTGGGCGAGGTGCACGACGCCGACCGCCTGCCGGAGTACGTCTCGCGGGCCTTCCACACCGCGCTGCAGGGCCGACCCGGCCCGGTGGTGCTGGTGCTCCCCGAAGACATGCTGACGAAGGCGACGGCTTCTCCGGTGCTGCCGCGGGCCGAGCCCGCGCATGCCTGGCCGGCGCCCGGCGGCCTTCGCGAGGTGCGCTCGATGCTGCTCGCCTCGAAGCGCCCGTTCGTGATCGTCGGCGGCGGCGGCTGGGACGCCGCGGCCTGCGCCGCGATGCAGCGCTTTGCCGAGAATTGGAAGCTGCCAGTCGGCTGCGCCTTCCGTTTCCAGGATGTGTTCGACAACCGCCACCCGCAGTACGCCGGCGACGTGGGCATCGCCATCAACCCCAAGCTCGCCGAGCGCATCCGCAGCGCCGACCTCGTGCTCGCCATCGGGCCACGCCTCGGCGAGATGACGACCAGCGGCTACACGCTGCTGCAGCCACCACGGCCGGTGCAGAAGCTCATCCACATCCACGCGGGCCCCGAGGAGCTGGGGCGTGTGTATGCGGCCGACCTGTTGCTGCAGTCGTCGATGGCCAGCGCCGCCAAGGCCCTCGAAGGCCTCACCGCGCCGCCCCAGCTGCCGTGGGCCGAGTGGACCGAGCAGGCCCATGCCGACTACGACGCCAACCACGTCGCGCAGGAGGTTCAGCCGCTCGACATGGCGGTCGTGGTCAAGACGATCCAGCGCCTTGCCCCTGAAAACACCGTCTACACCAACGGCGCCGGCAACTACGCCGGCTGGCTGCACCGCTACTGCCGCTACCACGGCCTGCAGCACCATGGCCGCACGCAGCTTGCGCCGACCTCGGGGGCGATGGGCTATGGCGTGCCGGCGGCCGTGGCCGCGTCGTTGCTCTACCCAGATCGCACCGTGGTCAACATCGCCGGCGATGGCGACTTCCTGATGACCGGGCAGGAGCTGGCCACCGCCACCGGCTATGGCGCCAAACGGCTGATCAGCGTGGTGGTCGACAACGGCACCTACGGCACCATCCGCATGCACCAGGAGCGCGAATACCCGGGCCGCGTGAGCGGCAGCGATCTCTTCAACCCCGACTTCGCGGCGCTCGCACGGGCCTACGGCTGGCAGGCGTGGTCGCTCTCGCGCACCGACGAGTTCGAGCCCGCTTTCGCCGAAGCGCTGGCCTCGCAGCGTCCGTCCCTGCTGCATCTGAAGCTTGATGCCGACGTCAGCACCAGCCGCAGCACGCTCACCGCCATCCGCGACGCCGCACTCAAGTCTTCGCCGAAGGCTTGAGGAACAGCAGCACCAGCCCCAGCAGCACCACGCCGGCCGCCGTCCACTCGAACGCGGTCACCACCTCGCCCAGCACCACCACGCCGAGCAGCATGGCGATCACCGGGTTGACGAAGGTGTAGCTCGACGCGACGGCCGCGCTGGTGCGTTCGAGCAGCAGCATGTAGGCGTTGAACGCGATCAGCGAGCCGAAGACGACGAGGTACAGCCACGCCACCGCGGCCGCGGGTTCCGGCGGCCACTGCGGCACTTCGCCACGCAGCGCCGACATCGCCATCAGCACCGCCCCGCCGCAGATCATCTCGCTTGAAAACCCGGCGAGGCCCGGTGCCAGCGGGAGGCTGCGCTGGCTCAGCACGCTGCCGAGCGACCACGCCGCACAGGCGATCGCGATCGCCGCCAGGCCCGCGGGCGAGGCCTGGAAGCCTGCGCCCTGCGTCAGCATCAGCACGCCGCACAGGCCGACGACGATGCCCGCCAGTTCCAGCCGGCTCGGCTTGATGCCCCACAGGCGGTTGAGCGCCGCAATCATCAGCGGCACGACCGCGATGAACGCGACGACGAGACCCGAGCCGACCGTCTGCTCGGCATAGGCCACGCCGCCCATGCCACCGCCCAGCATCAGCGCGCCCACCACGAGGGCGTGCCCCCATTGCCGCCGCGAGGGCATGGTCGCCCCGCGCCACGCCATCCACGCCAGCACCGACAGGCCGGCCACGAGAAAGCGCGTTCCCATCTGGAAGAACGGAGGGAAGCTCACCAGCGCGAACTTGATCGCGAGGTAGGTCGAGCCCCACACGATCCAGGTTGCGGCGAGGCAGGCGATCAACAGCGGGCTCAAACCCGCGCGGTCGGAAGAGGAGAGGGCGGCAGTTCTGTCCATGCGCTGCATCGTAGGAAGGGCGCGTGCTGGTTTGAATGGCAAACTGAAGCTTTCCGCGGCCAGCTGCTTGTCCGATTCAAAGCCGAAAGCGAGGTTTGCCTTGAACTCCGAACTGGACGCCTACGACACCCGCATCCTCGCCGAGCTGCAGGCCGATGCCCGCCTGTCCATGGCCGAGCTGGGGCGCCGCGTGCACCTGAGCCAGCCCGCCGTCACCGAGCGAGTGCGCAAGCTCGAAGGGGCCGGCGTCATCACCGGCTACCGTGCGTCGGTCGACCTGTCGAAGCTCGGCTACGGCATCCGTGCGCTGGTGCGCGTGGGTCGAGCCGAGTACGCCCGCGTGGTCAAGCTCGTGAGCCAGACGCCGGAGGTGGTCAACGCCTTCAACGTGACCGGCGAAGACAGCTGGATCCTCGAGATCGCCGTGATCGACGTGCCGCACCTCGATGCGGTGGTGAGCCGCTTCTGCCTGCTCACCGAGACCTCCACCGCCATCATCCTCAACGTGGCACGCGAGCACCACGCCATGCTGCCGCCGCGCCGAGAAGACGTGAAGCCGCCCGTCGGTCGACGGAAGGCCTGATCAGCGACCCGCGACCTGCGCCACGTAGCGGGCGAGCAGCGCGAGGTCTTTCTCGGAGAGCTTGTCGCGGAACGAGGGCATCACGCCGAGGCCGTTGCGCAGCGCCTGCGAGACGCGGGCCTCATCGGGCTTGAGCTCATCGAGCGGCGGGCCGATCTCGCCGCTGGCCTGGGCATCGCGCAGGCTGTGGCAGACGGCGCAAGACGGCGCCGTGCCGCTCGTGAAGAGCTTGCGCCCCGCCTCGCGCTCATCGGCCTGCACCGCGAGGCTGGACGCGGCCAGGGCGGCCGCGGCGATGCAGTGCAGTGCGGTGTTCACGCGGCGACGACGTTCACCGCGTGGTCGGCCCAGCTGTTGTTGCCGTAGCCGGCGAGGTTTTCCTCTCGTTGCTGCGGCTGCACGTTGCCGGCCGCATCGGTCGCGCGGCTCACCAGCACGTGGTTGCCGGCGGGCAGGTTGGCCGAGAGGGCGAACTGGCGCCACGCGAACGGCCCGAGGTCGGGGCCGACGAGCTTGGCATCGCGCCAGGTCTTGCCGCCGTCGGTCGACACTTCCACGCGCTTGATCGGCGAGCCGCCGCTGAAGGCCACGCCGAGGATCTGCACCGAGCCCGCGCCGACCTTGCCGCCGCCGTCGCCCGAAGGGGTGTTGATCCACGACTTCACGTTCATCAGCAGCACCGAGGCCTGCGTCGGCTCGGCCTTCTGGCCCATCGGCGTCATGCGGTAGCCGTGCGACATGATCCTGGCCTTGCTCTCGGTCGGGGCGAGCGCGATGCGCTTGACGTACTTGATGTTGTTGACGCCCTGGTAACCCGGCAGCACCAGGCGCAGCGGGCCGCCATGGGCGACGGACAACGGCGCGCCGTTCATTTCCCAGGCCAGCATCGCGTCTTGCAGCGCGGCGATCGGCACCGAGCGCTCGACCATCACGCTCAGCGGGTCGACGCCCTCGGGCAGCTTCTCGCCACCGGTGCCGGTGAGGTAGAGCATGCCGCTCTGCGCGCCGCCCAGGCGCTCGATGACCGACTTCAGCGGCACCCCAGCCCAGATCACGCAACCGGCGGCGCCCACCTTCCATGGCGTGCCGCTCGGCTTGTGCGGGAAGAAGCCGCGGCCGTTGCCGCTGCACTGCAGGACGGTGGCGACGGAGGTGAAGTCGATGGTCTTGAGCTGCGCGAGCGTGAGCGTGCCGGGCTTGGCCACGCCTTCGAAGGCGACTTCCCAGGCGTCGCGGTTGGCGACCACGCTCTCGGGCGGCGCCGGCAGGTTGTTGCGCACGTACAGGCGCTCGGCCGGCGTGATGAGGCTCGAGCCCATGGCGCTGCGCTTGGTTTCGATCGTGCTGCTGCTGTGGATGATCAGGCTGTCGGCATCCTTCCAGGCGGCATAGGCCGGCAGCTTGGGCGCGGCAGGTGCGGCCGGCGGAACGGCCGGGGCCGGCACTGCCGGCGCGGCAGCGGTCGTCGCTGCGCCCGTGGCACAGCCCGCCAGCGGAGCGGCAACGAGGGCGGCGCTGCCTGCAAGAAGTTGACGGCGGCGGACATCGGTGGGCTGTGACATGGCGGTCGATCGCTCCAGGGTGATTGGCGGTTCAGGAAGACCCGTCGCGTAGGCGTGGGTCAGGCGGACTGACGGGCGCGAAGCATAGCCAGCCTGTTGGAAACCCAACAGGTCGTTGAATCGATTGCTTACACCTTGCGCGTTTATTGTTGCGAAGAGAACGAAAGTGCTCTCGAAAATAGCATTCGCACAAGAAGGTGCTGCCTTTGCAACAAAGGCAGGTTCAAAAACCGCAGGAGGACATCGTCATGTTGAGAACCCGCCACGCCCTGGCCGCCGCTTGCTTCTTGCTGAGCGCCGGCCTTGCCCATGCTCAGCAGGTCACCGCGATGATCGCGGTCGAGCCGACCTCGAAGAAAGACTCGCTCGCCGTCGTCACGGCCATCGTCGAGTCGGCCCTCAGCAAGGCCACCGGCAAGGTGGCCAAGGTCTCCATCAACGAGGACCTGACCGACGTGATGCGGGCCACCCGCACCGGCGAGGTCGACATCTACATCGCCCCGCCCCAGGTGGCGGCCTCGGCCCTGTCGCGCGGCTACGAGCTGATCGGCTCCACCAACCCGATGGAGCAGTACGTGCTCGTGACCCGGCGCGACAGCAGCACCGTCTCGGCGCTCGGCGGCCGCCGCCTGTACCTGCCGCAGCAGGACTCGGTGTACTCGTACGTGGCGCGCGGCATGCTGAACGCGGCAGGGCTGTCGTTCCAGAACCTGCAGGTCGAGTTCGCGCGCTGGCCGAGCGCCGGGCTGATCGCCGTCGACATGGGCGTGTTCGATGCAACCGTGGTGCGCCAGACCGAGTGGGACGACTGGGTCAAGTCACGCGGCCGTGCCTTGCATGCGGTGTCGACCTCCATCCCGGTGCCGGGCGGTCTCTCGGTGGTGGTGCGCAAGACGCTGCCCGAGAAATCGCGCGAGAAGCTGGCACGCTGGTTTGCCACCAACGCCACCAGTTCGGGCCTGAAGGCGGTGACGGAGCGGCCCGACATGTCGATGTACAAGGCCGTGGCCGAGCTCGGCTACTTCACGCCCAACAGCCTGCCCGGCGCCGAAGTCGTCACCGCGGCCGACGTGCGCAGGCTCGTGGCCGAAGGCGCGGTGATCGTCGACACCCGCTCGGAGAAGGAATACAAGGCCAAGCGCATTCCGCAGGCGGTGTTCGTGCCTTACCACGAGAAGAGCCTGAAGGACGTGGCCTTCGACTTCGCGAAAGACGACTTCCGCGACCTCGCCAAGCTCGACAAGGAGAAGCCGACCATCTTCTCGTGCAACGGCGCCGAGTGCTGGAAGTCGTACAAGGCCTCCAAGGCGGCGGTGGCGGCCGGCTTCAAGAAGGTCTACTGGTTCCGCGGTGGCCTGCCCGAATGGGAAGGCACCGGCCTGCAGGTCGCACAGAACTGATCGGGCGCGCCGGGGCAGGGCCGGCGCGATGGCAAACTTCAGCGGGTGCTGCACCGCCACATGCCGGTGGCGGTGCCGAATTCCCCGGCATTGGAAGGACGCCATTCATGACCACCGACTTCGCCACCTGCGACTTCTGCGACACCCACAAGAACAACACCGACGGCACGTTCCGCGTGCTGCCGCCGGTGTTCAAGGACTACGGCAAGCGCCTCAAGTTCGCCGGCCGCGTGACCACCGTCAAGTGCTTCGAAGACAACTCGCTGGTGAAGGCCGCGCTCGACACCCCGGGTGAAGGCCGCGTGCTGGTGGTCGACGGCGGCGGCTCGCTGCGGCGTGCGCTGGTCGGCGGCAACCTGGGCGCCGCGGGCGCCAAGAACGGCTGGGCCGGCATCGTGGTCGACGGGTGTGTGCGCGACAGCGCCGAGCTCGCCATCTGCGACCTGGGCATCCGTGCGCTCGCGCTGATGCCGCTGCCCACCGAGAAGCGCAACGAGGGCCAGCGCGACGTGGCCGTGCAGATCCAGGGCGTGTGGGTGCGGCCCGGCGACTGGCTGTACGCCGATGAAGACGGCATCGTCGTCAGTGCCTCCGCTTTGACCTGAGCGGCGCAATGCCGCGCACCGGCGAGATCAGCGAGCCGCGGGTGCTGCTGACGGGTTTCGACCCGTTCGGTGGCGCCTCGCTCAACCCGAGCTGGCTGGCCGTGCAGGCCTTGCACGGCCGGCAGGTGGCGGGCCATCGGGTGGTGGCGGCCCGGCTGCCCACGGTGTTTGACGAATCGGTCGCGCAACTGCGCGCGCTGCTCGCGGCGCACACGCCCGGGCTCGTGCTCTGCGTGGGCGTGGCGAGCGGCCGGCGTGCCATCTCGATCGAGCGGGTGGCGATCAACCTCAACGATGCCAGCCTGGCCGACAACCAGGGCGCGCGCCCTGTCGACACCCCGGTCGTGCCCGGCGGCCCGGCCGCCTTCTTCAGCAGCCTGCCGGTCAAGGCGATGCTGCAGGCCTTGCAGAAGCAGGGCCTGCCGGTGGAGCTGTCGCAGACCGCCGGCACTTTTGTCTGCAACCACGTCTTCTACGGCCTGATGCACACCCTGGCGACCGACCCGGCCCACGAGGGCGTGCGCGGCGGCTTCGTCCACGTGCCCGATCTGGACGCACTGGCCTTGCCCGATCTGGTGGGCGGAATGCATTTGCTGCTGGAGGTGGCGATCCGCGTTCGCACCGACCTGACCCTCAGCGCCGGCGCGGTGTTCTGAGGCATTTGCCCCAAGTCGGGGCTATAGCGCGCGAGCTGTTTGCCGATATCCGTCGGATCGGGCCGATCGTGCCCGCATTCACAGAAGGAGGTACCGCGTGCGCTGGTTTGAACGACTGAAACTTTCCCATCGACTGATCGCCTCGTTTGGCGTCGCCATCGTGCTGACGATGGCACTGGGCGCTGGCGCCGTGTGGCAGCTGGGGCGGGTCAACCACGTCGCGGCCGACCTGCAATCGCACTGGATGCCCTCGGTGCGCGCCGCGCTCGAATGGCGTGCCGACCTGCAGGCCATCCGCCTGGCCACGCTGCAGCATGCCACCGCTGCCAACGAGCGGGAGAAGCGCCGCCATACCGCCGTGGCAACGGCCGCGCTGGAGCTGTACGCGAAACATGCCGCCGAATTCGCCGCGCTCGCCACGATGGAAGAGCAGAAGACGCTGCTCGCCGAGCTGGGGCCGCTCAACGAATCGTTCATCAACGTGACCAAGCAGGTGCTCGAGGTGTCGAGCAAGGAAGGCAACGATGCGGCGATGGCGCTGCAGAACGAGGAGATGCGCCCGCGCGCCCAGCAGGTCGAAGGGCGCATGGACCGGCTGGTCCAGCTGAGCATCGAGGGCGGCAACGCGGCCGCGGCCAGCAGTGAGCGGGCCTACAAGATCAGCCGTGCGGTGCTCGCCGGCGGTGTGGTGCTGTCGGTGCTGCTGGGCCTGGGCCTCGCAGCCGCGGTAACGCGCTCGGTGCTGCGCCAGCTGGGCGGTGACCCGGCCGAAGTGGCCGCCGTCGTGGAGCGCGTGGCGTCGGGCGACCTCACGGTGCAGATCGCCACCCGCAAGAACGACCAGACCAGCCTGCTCGCGAGCATGCAGCGCATGGTGGGCAACCTGTCGGGCATCGTCTCGGGCGTGCGCATCGGCGCCGAGTCGATCTCGACCGCGTCGACCGAAGTGGCGAGCGGCAACCTCGACCTCTCGTCACGCACCGAGGCGCAGGCCGCCAACGTGCAGCAGACCGCCGCCACGCTGCATGAACTCAGCAGCACCGTGCGCAGCAACGCCGACGCCTCTCGCGATGCAACGACGATGGCCGCGAGCGCCTCGGAGATCGCCGAAAAGGGCGGCTCGGTGGTGGGCGAGGTGGTGCAGCAGATGGAGCAGATCACCACTGCCTCCAAGCGCATCGGCGAAATCATCGGCGTGATCGACGGCATCGCGTTCCAGACCAACATCCTGGCGCTGAACGCGGCGGTGGAAGCCGCACGTGCGGGCGAGCAGGGCCGTGGCTTTGCGGTCGTGGCCGCCGAGGTGCGCAGCCTGGCGCAGCGCTCGGCCGAGGCCGCCAAGGAAATCAAGGTGCTGATCCGCAACAGCGAAGAGCGCGTCGAAGCCGGCTCCACGCTGGCCAACGATGCGGGCCGCATCATGCAGGAGGTGGTGGCGTCGGTGCGCGAGGTGTCGGGCACGATCCGGGCCATCGCCGATGCGACGGTCGAGCAGTCGACCGGCCTCGAACAGGTGAACAGCTCGGTGTCGCAGATGGACAGCGCCACGCAGCACAACGCGGCGCTGGTGGAGCAGTCGTCGGCCGCGGCAGAGAGTCTCAAGCAGCAGGCGCAGGCGCTGAGCCAGGCGGTCAGCGCGTTCCGGATCGCCTGATCAGCGCACGACTTCGAGCAGGCGGTCCAGGCCGCCGGTGTTGATGGCGACCATCGCCTGCTCGCGCACCTTGGGCTTGGCGTGGTAGGCCACCGAGAGGCCGGCTTCGCCCATCATCGGCAGGTCGTTCGCACCGTCGCCCATCGCAATGCCCTGTGAAGGCTGGATGCCGAGCTGCGTGCAGGTGGCGAGGAACATCTTGCGTTTCTCTTCACCGTCGCAGATGTCGCCCCAGTGCTGGTCGACCATGCGGCCCGTGAGCGCGCCGTTTTCCACTTCGAGCACGTTGCTGCGCGTGAAGTCGATGCCGAGCCGGTCGCGCACGTTGTCGGTGAAGAAGGTGAAGCCGCCGGAGACCAGCAGCACCTTCATGCCCACCGCCTTGCAGGCTTGCACGAGTTCTTTCGCACCGGGGTTGAGCTGCAGGCGCTGGTCGAGCACCTGCTGCATCGCGCTCACCGGCACGCCCTTCAAGAGCGTCACACGCCGGCGCAGGCTCTCCTTGTAGTCGGTGATCTCGCCGCGCATCGCGGCCTCGGTGATCGCCGCCACCTCGGCCTTGCGGCCGGCGGCATCGGCGATCTCGTCGACGCACTCGATGTTGATCAGCGTCGAGTCCATGTCGAAGGCGATGAGCTTGAAGTCCGCGAGCTTGAGCGGCGGGGTGAAGCGCTGGATGACGAGGCCGGGGGCGAATTCTTGTGCGGACATGGACGCGGTTGTGGAGTTCAGGCGGGTTGCTTGGTGGTCGGGGTGCCGAGCGAGCGCAGCACGTCGCGGATGAGCTGGGCGCGGTCTTTCGGGTCAGGGGTCTGGCGCTCGATGCGCAGCTTCTCGTTGCCGGCCAGCTTGATGTGGCGGTTCTTCTGCACCAGCTCGATGATGCGCATCGCGTCGATCGGCGGGTTGGGGCGGAAGCTGATGACCATGGCCGAGGTGCCGGCGTCGATCTTGGACACGCCATACGGCTTGGCCAGTACGCGCAGGCGGTGCACGTCGAAGAGCGTCTGACCCTGCGGCGGCAGTTTGCCGAAGCGGTCGGTGATCTCTTCCAGCATCGCGTCGATCTGCTCGGTCTTGTCGGCGGTGGCGAGGCGCTTGTAGAGCGAGAGGCGGGTGTGCACGTCGCCGCAGTAGTCGTTGGGCAGCAGGGCCGGCGCGTGCAGGTTGATCTCGGTCGTTGCACTCAGCGGCGAGAGCAGGTCGGGCTCCTTGCCGGCCTTCAATGAGCGCACGGCCTCGGCCAGCATGTCGTTGTAGAGCTGGAAGCCCACCTCCATCATGTTGCCGCTCTGGTTGTCGCCCAGCACTTCGCCGGCGCCGCGGATCTCGAGGTCATGCATCGCGAGGTAGAAGCCGCTGCCGAGTTCCTCCATGGCCTGGATGGCCTCCAGGCGCTGGCCGGCCTGCTTGGTGAGGCTTTCCACATCGGGTACCAGCAGGTACGCATACGCCTGGTGGTGCGAGCGGCCGACACGCCCCCGCAGCTGGTGCAGCTGCGCGAGGCCGAACTTGTCGGCCCGGCTGATGACGATGGTGTTGGCGCTCGGCACGTCGATGCCGGTCTCGATAATGGTCGAGCACAGCAGGATGTTGTGGCGCTGGGCCACGAAGTCGCGCATCACCGCTTCGAGCTGGCGCTCGGGCATCTGCCCGTGGGCGACGGCGATGCGCGCCTCGGGCAGCAGTTCCTGCAGCTTCTCGCGCCGGTTTTCGATGGTCTCGACCTCGTTGTGCAGGAAGTAGACCTGGCCACCGCGCTTCAACTCGCGCAGCACCGCTTCGCGGATCACGCTCGAGCCTTCGGTGCGCACGAAGGTCTTGATGGCGAGGCGGCGCTGCGGGGCGGTGGCGATGACGGAGAGGTCGCGCAGGCCTTCGAGCGCCATGCCCAGCGTGCGGGGAATGGGTGTGGCGGTGAGTGTCAGCACGTCGACCTCGGAGCGCATGGCCTTGATCGCCTCCTTGTGGCGCACGCCGAAGCGGTGTTCCTCGTCGATCACCAAGAGGCCCAGGCGCTTGAACTTCACCTTGTCGCCGATGAGCGCGTGCGTGCCGACCACGATGTCGACGGTGCCGTCGGCCAGGCCTTCGAGCGTGGTCTTGACCTCCTTGCTGGAGCGGAAGCGCGAGATCTCGGCCACGCGCACCGGCCACTTGCCGAAGCGGTCGGCGATGTTCTGGTAGTGCTGCTCGGCCAAGAGCGTGGTGGGCGCGAGGATGGCCACCTGCTTGCCGCCGGTGACGGCGACGAAGGCGGCGCGCAGCGCGACCTCGGTCTTGCCGAAGCCCACATCGCCGCAGACCAGGCGGTCCATCGGCTTCGGGCTGACCATGTCCTGGATGACGGCGTGGATCGCGGCCTTCTGGTCGGGCGTTTCCTCGAAGCCGAAGCTCGCGGCAAAGGCCTCGTAGTCGTGCGGCGAGAAACGGAAGGCGAAGCCTTCGCGGGCAGCGCGCCTCGCATAGAGATTCAACAATTCAGCGGCCGTGTCCCGCACCTGCTCGGCGGCCTTGCGCTTGGCCTTTTCCCACTGGCCCGAGCCGAGCCTGTGCAGCGGCGCTTCTTCCGGGCTCACGCCGGTGTAGCGGCTGATGAGGTGCAGCTGCGAGACGGGGATCTTGAGCGTCGCCTTGTCGGCGTATTCCAGGATCAGGAACTCGCTCGGGCCATCGCCCAGGTCGATGTTCTCCAGGCCCACGTAGCGCCCGATGCCGTGGTTCAGGTGCACCACCGGGTCGCCGACCTTCAGCTCCGACAGGTCCTTGATCAGCGTGTTGACGTCGCTGGCCTGCTCCTGCTTGCGCTTGCGTCTTGCCGTGGGCGTCGTCGCGAAGAGTTCAGTCTCGGTGACGAACTGGATGTTCTTGTCGGGCTCGGTCCAGAAGAAGCCTTCGGCCATGGGCGCCACGGCAATCGCGTAGCGCTCGTCGCCGGCTTCGAACTCGGCCAGGCTCTTCACCGACGGCGGCTCGATCTTGTTGTCGCGCAGCAGCTCCAGGAGGCTCTCGCGGCGGCCTTCGCTCTCGGCGACGACCAGCACGCGGTGCGGCGTCGCCCCCAGGTGCAGTTGCAGGCGCTTGAGCGGATCGGGGGCGCCACGGTCCACGCTCAGGTCGGGCAGCGGGCGGGCCCAGTCGACCGGCTCTTTGCCGCGCACCGCGAGCACGGCATGCGCGTTGGCGAGCGTGAAGAAATCTTCGGGGCGCAGGAACAGGTCTTCCGGCGGCAGGATCGGCCGTTCCTTGTCGTGCTGCAGGAAGCGGTGACGCTCGCGGGTGTCGGTCCAGAAGCGCTTGAGCGCCTCGTCGATGTCACCGTGCAGTGCGACGGCGGCATTGGCGCCGAGGTACTCGAAGATCGGCGCGGTGCTGTCGAAGAAGAGCGGCAGGTAGTACTCGATGCCGGCGGTGGCGATGCCGGTGCCGATGTCCTTGTACAGCCGCACCTTGGTCGGATCGCCCTCGACCTTCTCGCGCCAGCGCGCGCGGAACTTGGCACGTGCCTCCTCGTCCATCGGGAACTCGCGGCCGGGCAGCAGGCGCACCTCGGGCACGGGGTAGAGGCTGCGCTGGCTGTCGGGGTCGAAGGTGCGGATGCTGTCGACCTCGTCGCCAAAGAGGTCCACCCGGTAGGGCACCAGCGAGCCCATGGGGAAGAGGTCGATCAGCCCACCGCGCACCGCGTATTCACCCGGCGACACGACCTGGCTCACATGCTGGTAGCCGGCGAGCGTGAGCTGCGCCTTCAGCGCCGCTTCGTTGAGCTGGGTCTTCTGCTTGAAGTGGAAGGTGTAGCCGGCGAGGAAGCTCGGCGGTGCGAGCCGCACGAGGGCGGTGGAGGCCGGCATCAGCACCACGTCGACCTCGCCCTGCTGGATGCGCCAGAGTGTGGCCAGGCGCTCGGAAATCAGGTCCTGGTGCGGCGAGAAGGTGTCGTAGGGCAGCGTCTCCCAATCGGGGAACACGGCCACCCGCAGTTCGGGCGCGAAGAAAGGCAGCTCGCCTTCGAGCCGCTGCGTGTCGGCCGGCTCGGCGGTGACGATGGCGGTGATGTGCCCTTGTGCCTTTTGCGCCTGCGCGAATCGCGCCAGCAGCAAGGCATCGGCCGAGCCGAGGGGGCGGGGCAGGGTGAAGCGTTTTCCAGGAGCGAGCGAGGGAATCTGCATGCAGGGACACGACACAAAACGAACACGCCCCGGTTGGGCGGTCCCCCGGGGCGATGCGAGGCCGAATTATAGAATTCGCACCCTTTTCAGCCTGCTGACATGAGCGCATCTCCTGCCGATCTGTATGCCTTGGTGCCCTGCGCTGGAATCGGCGAACGGGCCGGTGCGGGCGGGCCGAAGCAATACGCCGAGGTCGCGGGCAAGCCGATGGTGCAGCACACACTGGATGCGCTGGCACGGGTGACGCGACTGCGCCAGACCCTCGTGGTGCTGAGCCCGCGGGATGATCAGTTCCAACAGCACCTGTCTGGCACGACCGCCTGGGTCGCCAAGGTCGGCGGCACGAGCCGCGCGATGACCGTGGCCAACGGCCTGACCCACCTGCGCGAGCGCGGTGCACAGGCCGAGGACTGGGTGCTGGTGCACGACGCCGCGCGTTGCCTGGTGCAGCCCGCCTGGATCGATGCGCTGATCGATGCCTGCGTGAACGACCCCATCGGCGGCCTGCTCGCGCTGCCGCTCGCCGACACACTGAAGGCCGAGACGGCCGGCCGCGTGAGCGCCACCGTGGACCGCGCCCGCAAGTGGGCCGCACAGACTCCGCAGATGTTCCGCATCGGCCTGCTGCAGGACGCGCTGGCGCATGCCGGCGACGCCGTCACCGATGAAGCGAGCGCCATCGAAGCCCTCGGCCACGCGCCGCTGCTCGTGCCGTGCTCGATGGAAAATTTCAAGATCACCTGGCCGGCGGACTTCGCCCTGGCCGAACGTTTGTTGAGGACACGCCCATGACGCTCAAACCCCAAGTGCCGCGCTGGCGCATCGGTGAAGGTTGGGACACGCACGCGCTCGTGACGGGCCGCAAGCTCATCCTCGGCGGCGTGGAGATCCCGCACACGCACGGGCTGCAAGGCCATTCGGATGCCGATGCGCTATGCCACGCGATCACCGACGCGCTCTTCGGCGCGGCGGCACTGGGCGACATCGGCCGCCACTTTCCCGACACCGACCCTCAGTTCCGCGGCGCCGATTCGCTGGCGTTGCTGACCGAAGCAGGGCGGCGCGTGAAGGCCGCCGGCTGGATCATCGGCAACGTCGACAGCACCATCATTGCCCAGGCGCCCAAGATGGCGCCGCACATCCAGCCGATGCGCCAGCGCATCGGCATCGCGCTGGGCATTCCGGTGGAGCAGGTCAACGTGAAGGCCAAGACGGCCGAGAACATGGGCCCGGTCGGGCGCGGCGAATCGATCGAGGCGCGTGCGGTGTGCCTGATCGTGAAGGCCTGATCAGGGCCTCAGCTCAGAGCGACAGCACGTCGATCGTCGGCGGCACGAAGAAGCGCAGGGGCAGCAGGTCCATGCCCACGCCAGGCGTGACGAACACGCGTGCGTGGGGCAGCGTGTAGAGGCCTTGCTCGAAGCCTCCGCGGTTGTTGCGCTTGAGCATCTGCGTCGTCAGCAGCGGGATGTGGACCTGGCCGCCGTGCGTGTGGCCCGCCAGCACCAGTGCCGCCGTGCCCGGCGTCATGCGGATGGCCACGTCGGGGTTGTGCGTGAGCAGCACGCGTCGCGCGGTGGGGGCGGCGGGCGGGTCGATCTCCACGTGGCGCAGGTGCGTGACCGCCAGGCCGGCGTAGAGGTCGCCGATGCCGGCGAGCGTGCAGCGGCCGAGCGGCACGTAGCGGCTTTCGACGAGCTGCACGTTGGCAGCGCGCAGGGCTTCGCGCAGCTCTTCGGCCAGGGGCGGCCCCGGCATCTGCTCGTCGTGGTTGCCGAGCACGCCGAACACCGGGTACTTGATCTGCCGCAGCGGGGCGAAGGTCTTGGCCAGGTCGCGGGGCGGGCCGAAGGTCCAGTCGCCGGCGACCAGCACCGCGTCGATCGGCAGCGTGTTCAGGCGGTCGATCAGCCGCTGCAGGTCGTCGGCCCGGGTGAACTTGCCGAAGTGGATGTCGGAGATGAGCGCCACCTGCGCACCGCATTCGCGGCCGAGCACGGTTTCGCGCACTACCAGCCGCTGTGGCTCGATGAAGCGCGCCCAGGCCAGGGCGGCGCAGGCCAGCAACGCGGCGGCGCTCAGGAGGGCCAGCCGCTTGCGCCCGACGCGCAGTGCGCGAACCGCGTGCCAGGCCAGCCAGCCGATGAGCGGCCACAGCGCCCACAGGCCCCAGTACAGGCTCAGGTGCCACAGCGAGTGGCGCTCGTAGCCGCGCGAGTACCAGGTGTCGCGGAAGTCATTCCAGACCAGCAGCACGAAGAGCGTGCCCACCGCGGCGAGCGCCACGATGGCCGCGCGCCACTGGAGGCTGATCGGGGAAGGCTCGGCCCGTGGGTGTGTCAGACGGCCCGCTCGCCTCATGGCGCCTTTTTCAAGCGCACATGGGCCACGAGCCCCCCGTCCATCGCATTGGCCAGCTCGAAGCTGCCGCCCATGCGCGCGACCGATTTCTCCACGATCGCGAGGCCCAGGCCGGCGCCGGTGGCCGCCGTGCGCGCCGCGTCGCCGCGGAAGAAGGGCGTCGTCAGCTGCTTGAGCTTCTCGGGCGCCACGCCTGGGCCATGGTCGCGGACCGACAGGATCACCCACGGCCCGGTGCGCGCATAGCTCACCTGCACACGGGCGATGCCGGTGTCGGTGGAGCGGCCGTAGCGGCGCGCGTTCTCGAAGAGGTTCTGGAACACACGCCCGAGTTCCACCTCGTCGGCCATCACCTTGGCATCGATCGCCACGCGCGAGCTGATGCGGATCTGGCTCGGGTCGCGGAAGCCCTGCATCTCGCGCTCGACCAGGCTCGACACGTGCACCGGCACCAGCTTGGTCTCGCCAGGGCGGGCGTAGTCCATGAACTTGTCGATGATGGCGTCGAGCTGGTCGATGTCCATCGCCATGTTCTTCTTGGCTTCTTCGTCCTGCACGCTCATCTCGGCTTCGAGCCGCAGGCGCGCCAGCGGCGTGCGCAGGTCGTGCGAGATGCCGGCGAGCATGACCGCGCGGTCTTCCTCCACCTTGGCCAGCTCGCGCGCCATGCGGTTGAAGCCCATGTTGACCTGGCGGATCTCGCTCGTGAGCGTGTTCTCGTCGAGCTGCGATTCGTATTCGCCGTCGCGGATGCGGCTGGCGGCAAACGACAGGTCGCGCAGCGGCTGGTTGATGAGGCGCGCGATCGCGGCCGAGCCGAGCACGGTGGCGAGCAGGGCGATCGTCACCCACAGCGCCCAGCTGCTGCCGGCCATCATGCGGACCTTGGTCGGGTCGGCCTGCAGCCAGTAGGCGTCTTTCTCGACCGAGAAGCCGACCCACAGCCCGGCGATGCCGTTGACCGAGCCGGCCACCACCGTGTCGGCGCCCAGGCGCGAGTGCAGCTCGTCGCTGATGGTCTTGGAGAAACGGTCGCCCTCGAAGGGCTCCCATTTGTCGTTGGGCTCGCGCGGCACGATCTTCACCGCCTCCGACGTGGCCATGGTCTTGACCAGCGTGACGCGGTTGATGTCGTCCACGTACTTCATCGAGGCCCGCGACAGGTTGACGAGGCTGGCCACCTGCTGCGCCTGCTGCACCGCGCGGGGCTCGAATTCGAGCGCGCGAAAGGTTTGCACCCACGCGAACACCCCACCCAGCAGCAGGATCGCGAGCAGGAAGAACGTGCGCCAGAAGAGGCTCAGCGCAACGGCCTTGCGTGGCACGAGATCCGGCAGCCCGTCGGGTACCGTGGGCGCAAAAAAAGGCCCCGACTTGGAGCCTTTGCCCGGCTTTTTCCGGTCAGGCCGCGCCATCAGGGACGAAGACATAGCCCACGCCCCACACGGTCTGGATGTAGCGAGGTTGAGAGGGGTCCGGTTCGATCATCTTGCGCAGGCGCGAGATCTGCACGTCGAGGCTGCGGTCGAAGGGCTCGAACTCGCGGCCGCGGGCCAGCTGGGCCAGCTTGTCGCGGCTCAGGGGCTGGCGCGGGTGGCGCACCAAAGCCTTGAGCATCGAGAACTCGCCGGTGGTGAGCGCGATCTGCTCGCCGTCCTTCGAGAGGCGGCGCAGGGCCAGGTCGAACTCGAAGGGGCCGAAGGTGACCGTCTGCGCGTCTTTCGCCGGTGCGCCCGGTGCTTCCATCGCCGGGCGGCGGCGCAGCACGGCGTGGATGCGGGCGAGCAGCTCGCGCGGGTTGAAGGGCTTGGGCAGGTAGTCGTCGGCGCCGACCTCGAGGCCGACGATGCGGTCGACGTCTTCCACCTTGGCGGTGAGCATGATGATGGGCGTCACGTCGTTGGCGGCGCGCAGGCGCCGGCAGATCGACAGGCCGTCTTCGCCGGGGAGCATGAGGTCGAGCACGATCAGGTCGACGGTCTCGCGGGTCAGCACGCGGTTGAGCGCCTTCGAGTCTTCGGCCAGCAGCACCTCGAAGCCTTCCTGCGTCAGGTAGCGGCGCAGCAGGTCGCGGATGCGGGCATCGTCGTCCACCACGACGACGCGGTCGGGGCGGGCATTGGGCGTAGGCGTCATGGTGGGGCGTCTCCGTATTTGTAACAGCGGCGATTGTGATCAGGTTTACCTATGGTTTTCGGGGCGCCTGACCACCTGTTACAAATCTATGACGCCCGGGCCGAGAGGGGAAGCAAAGCTTTGTGAAGCCCTTGCGGCGTGTCGGCCAACACACGGCGGGCAACGTTAGGCGGCACATGAGCACGACCCTTCCCGCTCGACTCTCGTCGGCCGATGCCCGGCACTTGTTGGGGCGCACCGGCTTCATGCCGTCGCCGGCTGAAGTCTCGGCGTGGGTTGGGCTCGCGCCGGCCGATGCCGTCGATCGCTTGCTCACCGGCGCGCGGCGCAGCACACCGCGGCATGCGGCGCCCGCCTTCACGCGAGAGCCCATCCGCACGCCCTATGGCCGGCTGCCCGACGAAGACGCGCGCCGTGCCGCCCGCCAGCAGGCGCGGGCGGACATCGTCTCGCTTGCCGCGTGGTGGCTGCAGGAGATGCGCGAGAGCCCCGCGCCGCTCGCCGAGCGGATGACGCTCTTCTGGCACAACCATTTCGCCACCTCGATGCAGAAGGTGCAGCAGGCACAGGGCATGTTCGTGCAGCACCAGCTGCTGCGGCAGCACGCGCTCGGGTCCTTCCGCGAACTGCTGCATGGCGTGGCGCGCGACCCCGCGATGCTGGTCTACCTCGATGGGGCGGCCAACCGTGTCGAAGCGCCGAACGAGAACTTCGCGCGCGAGGTCATGGAGCTCTTCACGCTCGGCGAGGGCCACTACGTCGAGCAGGACATCCGCGAGGCAGCCCGTGCCTTCTCGGGCTGGACGGTCAACCGTGAAGAGTGGACGGCGCAGTTCCGCCCGCGCCTGCACGACAACGGCGAGAAGACGCTGCTCGGCCGGCGGGGCCGTTTCGACGCCGGCGCCGCGCTCGACGTGATGCTCGACCAGGCCGCGGCACCCGCCTTCATCGTTGGCAAGCTGTGGCGCGAGTTCGTGTCGCCGACGCCCGATGCGGCGGCGGTCGAACCGATCGCGCAGCGGTTTCGCAGCAGCGGCTGGCGCATCGATGCAGCCGTGCGCGAGCTGCTGTTGAGCGACGCGTTCTGGGCGCCGGCCAACCGGGCGGTGCTCGTCAAATCGCCGGTCGAGCTGGCGATCGGCGCGCTGCGCCAGTTCGAGATCCAGCTCGACAGCGCCTTGCCGCTGGTGGCGGTGACCTCGCGCCAGGGGCAGATGCTCTTCGACCCGCCCAACGTGAAGGGCTGGCCCGGCTACACCGCGTGGATCACGAGCACGAGCCTGCTCGACCGCAAGCGTTTCACCGAGCGGCTTTTCCGCGCGCTGGAAGCCGGCGACGAGGGCGCGATGATGAACGCCAACGCAAGCCCCATGGTGCGCGAGCTGATGCAGGAGGCGCGGGCCCGCGAACGCCGTGCCTTGCGCCAGGCGCGCATGGAGGCTCCGGCCGGGCAGAGCTTCGGCATGCGATTCGATGCCGAGTCGTGGCTCAAGCCGCTGGGCGCGTCGCCCGACCGCGAACCGGACGGTGCGGCGCGCGAGAAGCTCGTCGAGGCCGTGCTGTCGGCGCCACCGGTGCAGCCGGTCCCGGCCGGCACGGTCGGGCTGTCCTACCTGCGGGCGCTGAGCCTCGACCCGGTCTACCAATTGAAGTGAGGCTGCCAATGATCGATCGACGACAACTCCTCGCGCTCGGCGGCCTGGCGTTCCCGGCACTGGGCTGGGCCCAGTCGGCCGCGTCAGCCGCCGGCCGGGTGCTGGTGCTGGTGGAGCTGAAGGGCGGCAACGACGGCCTCAACACCGTCGTGCCCTACGCCCACCCGACCTATGCGCAGCTGCGCCCGAGCCTCGCGCTGAAAGCCGATGAGGTGCTGCGGCTCGACGGTGCGCTCGGCCTGCACCCGTCGCTCGCGCCGCTGATCCCGATGTGGGAGAAGCGTGAGCTCGTCGTGCTGCTCGGCTTGGGCTACCCGCAGCCGAACCTGTCGCACTTCCGCTCCATCGAGATCTGGGACACCGCCTCGCGCGCCACCGAGTACCTCGACGAAGGCTGGGTCGCCCGCGCGATGTCGGCCGGCCTGCGGCAGAGCCAGCGCCACACCACCGAGGGCGTGGCCATCGGCAGCGCGAGCCTCGGGGCGTTGAGTGGTGCCAACGCGATCTCGCTCACCAACGCCGAAGCCTACGTCAACCAGGCCCGGCTGCTGCGGCCGGCGAATGCGCAGGGCAACGCGGCGCTCGAGCACGTGCTGCGTGTCGAATCGGGCGTGTTGCAGGCGGCCGATGGCCTGCGCGGCCAGGCGGTGACGATGGCGACCGAATTCCCGCCGCACACCTTCGGCCAGGCGGTGCGCGCCACCTGCCAGATCGTGGCCGGACAGAAGGGCCGGGGCGGCGTGCCGGTGTTCCACCTCACGCACGGGAGCTTCGACACGCACCGAGGCCAGCTGGGCACGCATGCCAACCTGCTCAAGCAGCTGGCCGAAGGCCTGGCCGCGCTGAAGGCCGGGCTCGAGCAGGCAGGCGCGTGGGAGCGCACGCTCGTCGTCACGTATTCCGAATTCGGCCGGCGCGCGCGGCAAAACCAGAGCGGCGGCACCGACCACGGCACCGCCGCGCCCCACTTCGTGCTAGGCGGGGCGGTGAAGGGCGGCACGGTGATCGGCACCATGCCCGACCTCGACCGGCTCGACGGCAGCCAGAACCTCGTCCACACCGCGGACTTCCGGCAGCTCTATGCGACCATCGCGCGCCGCTGGTGGGGGGTGAACCCCGAGCCGGTGGTGCGCGGCACTTTCGACCTGTTGCCCTTCCTCGAAGTTTGATGAAAAGGAGCTTTTTGCATGACCCGCACATCCGTCCTCGCCATGACCCTTGCCGCTGCGCTTGCGACCTCCACGGCATGGGCCGACCAGCCCGCGCCGCAGAACGTGGTGGGCTTGTCGGCGAGCTCGAGCATCCAGGTCAACAACGACGTGCTGAGCGTCACCCTGTCGACGACGCGTGACGGCGCCGAGGCAGGGGTTGTCCAGTCACAGCTCAAGCAGGCGCTGGATGCGGCGCTGGCCGAGGCCAAGAAATCCGCCAAGCCGGGCCAGATCGAGCTGCGCACCGGCAACTTCTCGCTCTTCCCCCGCTATTCCAACAAGGGTGTCATCACCGGATGGCAGGGCACGGCCGAGCTGTCGATCGAGGGCAGGGACATCCCCGGCATCGCGCAGCTCACCGGCCGCATCACCACGATGACCATCGCGCGCGTGGGCACGTCGCTGTCGCGCGAGCAGCGCGAGAAGGTGGAAGGCGAGGCCACGGCCGAAGCCGTGGCGCGCTACAAGGCGAAGGCCGCCGAGTCGGCACGGCTCTTCGGCTTCACCGGCTACACCCTGCGCGAGGTGCAGGTCAGCAGCAACGAGCCGCCGATGTATGCGGCCGCGCCGATGATGCGGGCGAAGGCGATGTCGGATGCGTCCGAGTCGCTGCCCGTCGAGCTGGGCAAGGGCACCGTAACGGTCACTGTCAACGGTACGGTGCAACTGACCAAGTAGAGCCAGCAACGCGGCGCTCACATCAATTAACACCCTTGGAGCCGGCTTGCCGGTCCAACGGGTGGCGCCCGTTGGGGGCAGGAGCGAAGCGACTGGGGGGCTCGGTTACTGGGCGACCCAGCCGCCGTCGACGTTCCAGGCCACGCCGCGGATCTGGTCGGCGGCCGGTGAGCTCAGGAACACTGCCAGCTCGCCCAGCTGCTCGGGCGTCACGAACTGCAGTGACGGCTGCTTTTCGCCCAGCAGCTCGACCTTGGCCTTCTCGACCGAGATGCCTTCGCGCGCGGCGCGGTCGTCGATCTGCTTCTGCACCAGTGGCGTCAGCACCCAGCCCGGGCAGATGGCATTCGACGTGATGCCCGTCGTGGCGGTCTCCAGCGCGATCGACTTGGTGAAGCCCACGATGCCGTGCTTGGCCGCCACGTAGGCCGACTTCTGAGCCGAGGCCACGAGGCCGTGCGCCGAGGCGATGTTGATCACGCGGCCCCAGTTCTTCTTGCGCATGCCGGGGATGGCGAGGCGCGTGGTGTGGAAGGCGGAGCTGAGGTTGATGGCGATGATGGCGTCCCACTTGGCGACGGGAAAGTCTTCCACCGGCGCCACGTGCTGGATGCCGGCGTTGTTGACGAGGATGTCGACGCCGCCGAAGTCTTTCTCCGCGTAGGCCATCATGGCCTCGATCTCGGCGGGCTTGCTCATGTCGGCCCCGTGGTAGCCGGCCTTGACGCCGAGCGCGGCGACCTGGGCCTTGGCCGTCTCGTACTCCCCGAAACCATTGAGCACCACGTTGGCGCCCTGGCGCGCGAGGCACAGCGCCACACCGAGGCCGATGCCGCTGGTGGAGCCGGTGACGAGAGCAGTTTTCCCTTTCAGCATGGTCGAACCTCCGATTGAAATACAGTGCGTCGAATCTTAGAGCCGCAACACCATGCATGAACCACGCCTGAACCATGTGCAATGCCTGGACACCCAGGGCCTGCACCGCATGGCCTACTGGGAGTGGGGCGACCCGGCGAACCCGAAGGTGCTGGTCTGTGTGCACGGTCTTTCGCGGCAAGGGCGTGACTTCGACACGCTCGCCCAGGCGATGTGCGACGAGTACCGTGTCGTCTGTCCGGACGTCGTGGGTCGCGGCGAGTCTGACCGGCTGGCAGATCCGTCCGGATACCAGATCCCCGCCTATGCGGCGGACATGGTCACCCTGCTGGCCCGGCTGAACGCCGGCACCGTGCACTGGGTGGGCACCTCGATGGGCGGTTTGATCGGGCTCGTGGTGGGCGCGCTCAAGAACTCGCCGATCTCTCGCCTGGTGCTCAACGACGTGGGGCCGGTGGTCGAGCTCGACGCTCTCGCACGCATCGGCACCTACCTCGGCGCTCCGTCGCGCTGGAAGAGCCTGGAAGAAGCGGCCGACGCGCTCTGGGCCATCTCGCAGGGCTTCGGGCCGCACACCCGAGAGCAGTGGCTCGCGCTGACGCGGCCGATGATCAAGCCAGATGGCGATGGGTTCGTTCCGCATTACGACCTCAACATCGCGGTGCCTTTCCGCGGCCTCACGCCTGAGATCGTCAAGGCCGGTGAAGCGCAGATCTGGGCGATGTACGACAGCCTGCGCTGCCGCGTGCTGCTGCTGCGCGGGGCAGAGTCCGACCTGCTGTCACCCGCCACGGCCAAGTCGATGACCGAGCGCGGCCCCAGGGCGGAGCTGCGCGAGTTCGCCGGCGTGGGCCACGCGCCGATGCTCCATGCGGCCGACCAGGTCGCGGCGGTGCGGGAGTTCCTTCTCCGCCCATGAAGCGCGCATGAAGACCGGTCCGTCGGACGGCCGCGTGCCGGCTGCCGCCATCGTCCAGCTCGCCGACGTCGACCCCGACGACACCCGCGAGGCCGAGGTTTCGCAACTCGCCCGGGCCCGTGCGTTCGCCGAGCCGCTGCTCAGTGGGCAGGTGCTCGACACGGGCGAGGACGCGTTCACGCACGCAGAAGGCGTGGCCGGCATCCTGCTAGGCATCGGCGCGGCGCCGTCCATGGGCGCGGCGGCCTACCTCGTCTACGCCGGCGACTACCTGTCCAAGCCGGACGAGATGGTCAGCAAGGCCTTCGGGCCGTCGTATGCCGGCCTTGTGACCCACACGCGCAAGCTGGTGCAGATCCAGCGCGCGGCGCGTGAAGCGAAGGTGCAGGACGAAAAGCGCGCCGAGCAGACGGAGCGTGTCCGCAAGATGCTGCTGGCGTTTTCGCGCGACCTGCGAGTCGTGCTGCTGCGCCTGGCCTCGCGCCTGCAGACGTTGCGGCACTACGCGCTCAGCAAGCAGCCGTGCCCGGTGCTGCTCGCGCGCGAGTCGATGCAGGTGTTTGCGCCGCTCGCCAACCGGCTGGGCATCTGGCAGATCAAGTGGGAGCTGGAAGACCTGGCCTTCCGCTTCCTCGAGCCCGAGTCGTACCGCATGGTGGCCAAGCTGCTCGACGAGAAGCGGGTCGAGCGGGAGCAGGGCGTCGAGGCGTTTCGCCTGCGGCTGAGCGAAGAGCTTGCGCGTGCCGGGCTCAAGGCCGAGGTGCAGGGCCGGCCCAAGCACCTCTACAGCATCTGGAAGAAGATGCGCGGCAAGGGACTGGACATCGACCATGTGTTCGACGTGCGCGCCGTGCGCGTGATCGTGGGCGACGTGCGCGACTGCTACGCCGTGCTGAGCCGCGTGCACGAGGTCTGGCGGCCGGTGGCGGGCGAGTTCGACGACTACATCGCCAAGCCCAAGCCCAACGGCTACCAGTCGCTGCACACCGTGGTGCTGGACGCGCTGGAGCGGCCGGTCGAAGTGCAGATCCGCACGCGTGCCATGCATGAGCATGCGGAGCACGGCGTGGCGGCACATTGGGCCTACAAGGAGGCCGGGGCGAAGGGCTATGCGGGTGTCAGTGCCGCGGGTGACTTCGACGCCCAGGTGGCCGAGGCGCGCAAGGCCGTGCTGCGCCAGCTGCTCGCGTGGGAGCGCGACTTCGTCGAGGCGGGTGAGGATGCCGAGCTCAAGGAAGGTGTCTTCGACGACCGCATCTACGTCTTCACGCCGCAGGCGGCGGTGATCGAGTTGCCCGTCGGTGCGACGCCCATCGACTTCGCCTATGCGGTGCACACCAACCTGGGCCATCGCTGCCGTGGCGCCAAGATCGACGGCGTGATGGTGCCGCTCAACACCGCGCTGCAGAGCGGCCAGACGGTCGAAGTGAACACGATCAAGGAAGGCGGGCCGTCGCTCGACTGGCTCAACCCCGAGCTCGGCTACCTGCAGAGCCAGCGCTCAAAGGCGAAGGTGCGCGCCTGGTTCAACGCGCTGGCGCTGCAAGACACCATCGCGCGGGGGCGAGAAGCAGTGGAGAAGCTGCTGCAGCGCGAAGGCCGCACGGCGATGAAGCTCGATGACCTGGCCACGCAGCTCGGCTTTCGCAATGCCGATGCCTTGTTCGAGGTGGTCGGCAAGGACGAGTTTTCGCTGCGCAACATCGAGAACCTGCTGCGCCCCGCCGAACCGGCGCCGCCAGCGGATGACACCATCACGCTGCGCAAGCCGCAGGCCGATGCGGCGGGCAAGGGTGGGGTGCTGGTGGTGGGCGTGGAAAGCCTGCTCACGAGCCTGGCCCGCTGCTGCCGCCCCGCGCCGCCCGACGCCATCAGCGGCTATGTGACGCGCGGCAAGGGCGTGGCCATCCATCGGAGCGACTGCATCAACTTCCGCCAGATGGCCGCACGCACGCCGGAGCGCGTCATCAGCGTGGCCTGGGGCGCGCCGCGTGGCGACAAGCCGGCGCTGTACCCCGTGGACGTGCTGGTGGAAGCGGCCGACCGGCAGGGCCTGCTGCGCGACATCTCCGAAATCTTTGCCAAGGACAAGATGAACGTGACCGGCGTCAGCACGCAGACGATCAAGGGCCCCCTCGGCCTCACCGCATGGATGACCTTCACCGTGGAGGTGGCCGACTCGGCGCGGCTTGCGCAGGTGCTGGCGACGGTGGCGAGAATTCCCGGTGTGCGTGGCGCCCGTCGCAAATGACGGCCTTTGGGCGGGCCAAGACCAGTGCTATAGTCACGGGCTCGGGCGATTAGCTCAGTGGTAGAGCGCCTCTTTGACGTGGAGGATGTCGGGAGTTCGACCCTCTCATCGCCCACCAAACACGTCAGACCTGAAGAGCCCGTTCCGCAAGGAACGGGCTCTTTCCTTTTGGGCCCAGGAGCTTGCGCATGGAAATGACGCCTCGCCGCCAGCAGATGATCGACGCGCACGTGGCCGAGACCCGCGCGCTGATGGCCGACTACGCCTTCCAGCTCAACGACCTGGTGCGGTTTGCACTTTCTGCTGCACAGGACAAGCCGCTCAAGGTCTACTACCCGATGGACCCGGTCAACGAGGCCATCCGCAACTGGCGCGGTCTGAGCCAGAAGCTGGCGCGGTTGGCCGCAGAGGTCGAAGCCACGACGCAGCGCCTGGGCGTCCAGCCGTTCGACCCTGAAGCACCGGCGGCCGGCGACCCACCGCAGCGCTGAAACGCGGGCGGGAAAACCCTCCGCAGGGTGAAGGGGTGGCCTCCTAGAATCTTTTCGCACACCTGCACACTGGATTGACAGGAGTTTTCTGAATGGCCTCATCCCGCCGCGCTTCGACCACCGACGACGGCAGCGCCGAGAGCACCAGCCAGCGCATTCTCAAGAAGTACCCCAACCGCCGCCTGTACGACACCCGGACCAGCAGCTACATCACGCTGGCCGACGTGAAGAAGATGGTGCTCGACGGCGAAGACTTCGTGGTGCGGGACGCCAAGACGAGCGACGACCTCACCCGCAGCATCCTGCTGCAGATCATCCTGGAGGAAGAGACCGGCGGCGTGCCGATGTTCTCGTCACAGATGCTGGCGCAGATCATCCGGTTCTACGGGCACGCCATGCAGGGCATGATGGGTTCCTACCTCGAGAAGAACCTCCAGACCTTCACCGACATCCAGAAGAACCTGGCCGAGCAGTCCAAGGGGCTGTACGACGCCAACATGATGAACCCCGAGGTCTGGACGCAATTCCTCAACGGCCAGGCCCCCGGCGTGCAGAACCTGATGGGCAACTACCTCGAGCAGTCGAAGAACATGTTCGAGAAGATGCAGGAGCAGATGGCCAAGCAGGCCGAGACCTTCTTCCCTGGGATGCCCGGTTTCGGCGGCCCCAAGCGCTGACCCGGCTGTCGTTTCGGGGGAAAATCCCCGGATGACAGAAGACACCCTCGCCACGCCGCCAGGCGTGGCCCCCAAGATCGGATTCGTCTCCCTCGGCTGCCCCAAGGCGCTGACCGACTCCGAACTCATCCTCACCCAGCTGCGCGCCGAGGGATACGACACCTCCAAGACCTTCGCGGGGGCCGACCTCGTGATCGTCAATACCTGCGGCTTCATCGACGATGCGGTGAAGGAAAGCCTCGACACCATCGGCGAGGCGCTGGCCGAGAACGGCAAGGTGATCGTGACCGGCTGCCTCGGTGCGAAGGCGGGCGACGGCGGCGGCAACCTGGTCCAGCAGATGCACCCGAGCGTACTGGCCGTGACCGGGCCGCATGCGACGAACGAGGTGATGGACGCCGTGCACAAGCACGTGCCCAAGCCCCACGACCCCTTCGTCGACCTGGTGCCGGCGCAGGGCGTGAAGCTCACGCCCAAGCACTACGCGTACCTGAAGATCAGCGAGGGCTGCAACCACCGCTGCAGCTTCTGCATCATCCCGAGCATGCGCGGCGACCTGGTGTCGCGGCCCATCGGCGACGTGCTTTCGGAGGCGCAGCGCCTCTTCGAAGCCGGCGTGAAGGAACTGCTCGTCATCAGCCAGGACACGAGCGCCTACGGCGTCGACGTGAAGTACCGCACCGGCTTCTGGGATGGCAAGCCGGTCAAGACCCGCATGCTCGACCTGTGCGAGAACCTCGGTGCGCTGGCGCAGCAACATGGCGCGTGGGTGCGGCTGCACTACGTCTACCCGTACCCGCACGTCGACGAGGTGCTGCCACTGATGGCCGAGGGCCTGATCCTGCCGTACCTCGACGTGCCGTTCCAGCACTCCCACCCCGACGTGCTCAAGCGCATGAAACGCCCGGCCAACGGCGAGAAAAACCTCGACCGGCTGCTGCGCTGGCGCGAAGCCTGCCCCGAGCTCGTGGTGCGCAGCACCTTCATCGCCGGCTTCCCCGGCGAGACCGAGGCCGAGTTCGAGCACCTGCTCAACTTCATGCGCGAGGCGCAGATCGACCGCGCCGGCTGTTTCGCCTATTCCCCGGTCGAAGGCGCAACAGCCAACGAGCTGCCGAACGCGGTGCCCGTCGAAGTGCGCGAGGAGCGCCGCGCACGCTTCATGGCCGTGGCCGAGGAAGTCTCGGCTGTCAAGCTGCGTCGCCGCGTCGGTGCGACGATGCAGGTGCTCGTGGATTCCGCACCGGCCATGGGCAAGAAGGGGGGTGTGGGCCGCAGCTATGCCGACGCGCCCGAGATCGACGGCACCGTGCAGTTGCTCGCGCCGCAGAAGCTGTCGAAGACGCTGAAGGTGGGCGAGTTCACGCAGGCCCGAATCGTCGACACGCGCGGCCACGACCTGGTTGCGCAACCGATCTGAGCTCATGAGCCAGGACAAGCGCACCCAGCTGATCCACCACGCTTATGTGCCGCCGGAGGGCTTCGGCGGCGTCGCACCGGGCGTCCACAAGGCCTCGACGGTCCTCTTTCCGAATGTCGCGGCCCTGCAGGCGCGCAACTGGCGCTCCAAGTCCGGCTACACCTACGGCCTGCACGGCACGCCGACCACCTTCACGCTGGAAGAGCGCATTGCCACGCTGGAGGGCGGTCTGCAGACGCTGCTGGTGCCCAGCGGGCTCGCCGCGATCACCTTGGTGGACATGGCGCTCCTGAGGCAGGGCGACGAGGTGCTGATCCCTGACAACGCCTACGGTCCCAACAAGGAGCTGGCCCGCAACGAGTTGGCGGGCTGGGGCATCACGCACCGCTTCTACGATCCGATGGACGCGCGCGGCTTGGCTGCGCTGATCGGCCCGCACACAAAGCTGCTCTGGCTCGAAGCGGCAGGCTCGGTGACGATGGAGTTTCCGGATCTGCCAGCGCTGGTGAAGGTGGCACGCGAGCATGGCCTCACCGTGGCGCTCGACAACACCTGGGGCGCTGGCATTGCGTTCGACCCGTTCGAATTGACCCACGAAGGCGAGCCGCTGGGTGTCGACGTTTCCGTGCAGGCGCTGACGAAGTACCCCTCGGGTGGCGGCGACGTGCTGATGGGGTCGGCCACCACCCGTGACGAAGCCTTGCACTTGAAGCTCAAGTTCTGCCACATGCGCATGGGGTGGGGCGTGGGTGGCAACGATGTCGAACTCGTGCTGCGCTCGCTGCCGTCGCTCGCCCTGCGCTACGAGGCCCAGGATGCGGCCGCGCGCACGCTGGCTGCCTGGTGGTCACAGCGGCGGGAGGTGGTGCAGGTGCTGCATCCGGCCTTGCCCGGCTCGCCCGGGCATGAATGCTGGAAACGCCTGTGCACGCGCGCTGCGGGGCTGTTCTCGGTGGTGTTCAACGAGCGCTACAGCCCCGAGCAGGTGTTTGCCTTCATCGACGCGTTGCGCGTCTTCAAGATTGGCTATTCGTGGGCCGGCCCGGTGAGCCTGGCAGTGCCGTACAACCTGAAGATCATGCGCGACGTGCCGGCCTACAGCGGGACGCTGGTGCGCTTCTCGATCGGCCTGGAGGCCGCTGCAGACCTCATCCACGACTGCCAGCAGGCGCTGCAGGCCCTCGGGCCCTGAGGGATCATTCCTTCGGGCCTGACGAGACCTTGTGCCGCATCAAGCGGCCTTTCTCCCGGTCCCAATCACGCTTCTTCTCGGTGTTGCGCTTGTCGTGCTCGGCCTTGCCCTTGGCAAGCGCAATCTCCGCTTTCACGCGCCCGCCCTTGTAGTGCAGGTCGAGCGGTACGAGGGTGAAGCCTTTCTGTTCCACCTTGCCGATCAGGCGCTTGATCTCGGCCTTGTGCATCAGGAGTTTCTTCGTCCGGTCGGCCTCAGGGTGCACATGGGTCGACGCGCTGCGCAGGGCGTTGATGCGGCAGCCGATCAGGTACAGCTCGCCATCACGGATCATCACGTAGCCGTCGGTCAGCTGCACCTGGCCGGCGCGGATGGCCTTGATCTCCCAGCCCTGCAGGACCATGCCCGCCTCGTACTTCTCTTCGAGGTGGTAGTCGAAACGGGCGCGGCGGTTTTCGGCAATGGACATGGGGCACAGGTGGGGCGAGAGGCCCTCAATACAATCCCTGGATTCTATGAAGCAGGTTCGGAAGTCCGTTCTCCTCACGTATTCAGCCCCCGAGATGTATGCGCTGGTCGTGGACATCCCGTCGTACCCGAAGTTCTTGCCGTGGTGCGAGAAGGCTGAGGTGCTGTCGCGTGACGACGCGGGAATGACAGCGAGGCTGCACCTCGCCTATGGGGGCCTGCGCCATGCCTTCACCACGCGCAACACGCACGTGGTCGACAGCAGCGTCACGGTGTCGCTGGTCGACGGGCCGTTCTCGGTGCTCGACGGCTCCTGGCGCTTCGTGCCCCTTACGCTGCCCGGCGCGCAGCCCGCATCGGCCTGCAAGATCGAGTTTGAGTTGCGCTATGCGTTTTCGAACCGGCCGCTCGAGATGGTGCTGAGCCCGGTGTTCGACAAGGTCGCCAACACCTTCGTCGACGCGTTCGTGAAGCGCGCGGCACAGGTCTATGGCGAACGCTGAGCCGCTGGCGATCGAGCTGGCCTACAGCCCGAAGCCGGGGAAGGTGGAGCGCTGGGCGCTGAGGCTTCCAGCGGGCAGCCGTGTCGAGGATGCCATCCTGCAGAGTGGCGTGCTCACCGTGCATCCCGAGCTGGTGCTCGAGACGCTGTCAGTCGGTGTGTGGGGTGCGCTGCGCGCACTGGACCATCCGTTGCGCGACCGCGATCGCGTCGAGGTGTACCGGCCGCTCAAGGTCGACCCGAAGGAAGCGCGGCGCTTGCGATACCGCAGCCACCGCGCCAAGCAGGCGCGCTGAGGCAACCTTACTTGCACTCGCTCGCGATGATGTCGCGGGTGCGCTTCGCTTCTTCGGCGCGGCCCTTGTCGTCGAGGATCTCGCGCTCGCCCTTTTCGTTCATGCGGGCCATGCGCATGCCTTCATCAAGCGCACGCAGGTTGGCCTTGGCGCGCTGGCAGTTGTCGGCCCGGGCGACTTTCTGCTTTTCTTCCTCGGCACGGCGCTTGGCCGCGTCTTCCTCGGCCGCCTTGCGGCGCTTGGCTTCTAGTTCGGTCTCGACCCCCTTGGGCTGCCCGCCCTCGGGCGCCGATGCGGCCGAAGCAGCCATGGCGGCAGCGGCTGCCTGGGCGCTGTTGGCAGCGAAGGGCGGCGGCTTGCGAGCCGCGGCGCCGCTTGGGCGCTGAAGGATCTCGGACTCGCTCACGTTCGGCGGCGGCGGCAGGTCGCTGTATTGCACGCGACCGGATTTGTCTTTCCATTTCCATTGGGCTGCCGCCGGCTGGCTCAGACCAATGGCAAACAGGGCTGCAGCGGTCATGGCTGCGAGCCGAACAATGCGAGGCGAACGAGCGAGTGTCATCCTGAAAGTGTAGTCCTGCGAAACCTCCCTAACGCCCGACGAGGCGTCTCGGTACGGCCTTTGTCGCCAATGGTTTCAATGACGCCGCGGATTCCGTGAACTATTGCCGCGGACCGGGCCAAGTCGGCGTTGCAACGAGGCCGCGAGGCGCCGGGCGAGGCGATCGCCCGGGCGTCCGTATAATTCGCTTTTGCGTCAGGAGCTTCCTCATGCGCCTTCTCGGCAAAGCGCTCACCTTCGACGATGTGTTGTTGGTGCCGGCGTTCTCCCAGGTGTTGCCGCGCGACACCTCGCTCTCCACCCACCTCTCCCGCAACATCCGCCTGAACCTGCCCCTGGTGTCCGCCGCCATGGACACGGTGACGGAGGCGCGGCTCGCCATTGCCATCGCCCAGGAGGGCGGCATCGGCATCGTGCACAAGAACCTGTCGCCCAAGCAGCAGGCGGCCGAGGTGGCGCGGGTCAAGCGCTACGAGTCGGGCGTGCTCCGTGACCCGATCACCATCGCGCCCCGGGTGCCGGTGCGCGACGTGATCAACCTGTCGCGCCAGCACGGCATCTCCGGCTTCCCGGTCGTCGACGAAGGCAAGGTGGTCGGCATCGTGACCGGCCGAGATTTGCGCTTCGAGACGCGCATGGACATTCCGGTCAGCGAGATCATGACGCCGCGCGAGCGGCTCATCACCGTGGGCGAAAACGCGACGCTCGCCGAGGCGAAGACGCTGATGCACAAGCACAAGCTGGAGCGTGTGCTGGTCGTCAACGACGCCTTCGAGCTGCGCGGCCTCTACACGGTGAAGGACATCACCAAGCAGACCAACTTCCCCAATGCCGCGCGTGATGCGCAAGGCAAGCTGCGTGTCGGCGCGGCGGTCGGCGTGGGCGAGGGCACCGAGGAGCGCGTCGAGTTGCTGGTCAAGGCCGGTGTCGATGCCCTGGTGGTCGACACCGCCCACGGCCACAGCGCCGGCGTCATCGAGCGCGTGCGCTGGGTCAAGCAGAACTATCCGCAGGTCGACGTGATCGGCGGCAACATCGCCACCGGCGCGGCGGCATTGGCGCTCGTCGAAGCGGGTGCCGATGGCGTGAAGGTCGGCATCGGCCCCGGCTCCATCTGCACCACCCGCATCGTGGCCGGCGTGGGCGTGCCGCAGATCACCGCGATCGACAACGTGGCCAAGGCACTTGCCGGCACCGGCGTGCCGCTGATCGCCGACGGTGGCATCCGCTACTCCGGTGACATCGCCAAGGCCATCGCCGCCGGCGCCCACGCGGTGATGATGGGCGGCATGTTCGCCGGCACGGAAGAGGCGCCGGGCGAGATCGTGCTGTTCCAGGGCCGCAGCTACAAGAGCTACCGTGGCATGGGCTCCATCGGCGCGATGCAGCAGGGCTCGGCCGACCGTTATTTCCAGGACAACACTGGCGCCAACCCCAACGCCGACAAGCTCGTGCCGGAAGGCATCGAGGGCCGCGTGCCGTACAAGGGTTCGCTCGTCAGCATCATCTTCCAGATGGCCGGTGGCATCCGGGCTTCGATGGGCTACTGCGGTTGCGCGACCATCGACGACATGCGCAACAAGGCCGAGTTCGTCGAGATCACCTCGGCGGGCATTCGTGAGAGCCACGTGCACGACGTGCAGATCACCAAAGAAGCGCCCAACTACCGCATGGAATGAGGGCGGCAACGCCCTCTGGAAGATGAGTCTGAACACGACCGAAGTCGCCGCGGCCCGCCCCGCGGCGATGCGCTTCATCTTGCTGACGGTCCTGATCGACATGGTGTCGATCGGCTTGATCATCCCCGTGCTGCCCGAGCTGGTCGGGCGCTTCACCAGCGATCGCGCCGAGCAGGCCTTCTGGTTCGGCGCGATCATGTTCACCTTCGGCGTGGCGAACTTCTTCTGCGCACCGATCCTCGGAGCGCTGTCGGATCGCTATGGCCGCCGCCCGGTGCTACTGCTCGGCTTCTGCGGCTTCGCGTTCAGCTACTTCGGCACGGCCCTGGCCGCGACACTGGGGCAACTCGTCGCGATCCGCCTCGTGAGCGGCGCGTTGCAGGCCAATGTCAGCGTGGCCAACGCCTACGTGGCCGACATCACCGCCCCCGAAGACCGCGCCCGGCGCTTCGGCCAGATGGGCGCGATGTTCGGACTCGGCTTCATCCTCGGCCCGGTGATGGGCGGGCTGCTGGGTGACATCGACATCCACCTGCCGTTCTATGCCTCGGGCGTGCTCGCGCTGCTCAACCTGGTCTACGGCTACTTCGTCTTGCCCGAATCGCTGGCGCAGGCGAACCGCAAGCCGGTGACCTGGGGCGCGCTCAACCCCATCCAGTCGTTGACGCAACTCACCCGCCTTGAAGGCGTGGGCCTGCTCGTGCTGGTGGTGGCCTTCGGCGCGCTGACCGATTCCATCCTGCGCAGCAGCTGGGTGCTCTACACCGGCTTTCGCTTCGGTTGGGGGCCGATGGAAAACGGCTGGTCGCTGTTCGCCGTGGGCGTGCTGTCGGTGCTGGTGCAGGGCGTCTTGCTCAAGCGCCTGCTGGGGCGCTTCGGCGCGCGCCGGTTGGCCACGATCGGCCTCCTTTCCGCGAGCGTCTGCTACGCGCTGTGGGCGCTCTCCACGCAAGGCTGGATGATGTACGTGGTGATGGGCCTGAACCTCTTTGGCTTCACCGTGCAGGCGTCGATCCAGTCGCTGGTGTCGAACGCGGCCGATGCCACCACGCAGGGCCGCACCATGGGCGCGGTGGCGGCGCTGACGAGCCTGATGTACGTCATCGGCCCGGTGATCGGCACCTCGCTGCTGGGCGCCGTGTCGCACCTGCCGGCGGGCGACTGGCGCGCCGGCGCGCCGTTCTTCTTCTGCGCCATCCTGATGGCCTCGTCCACGGCGGTCGCGCTGTGGCACTTCTCGCGCCGGCCGCCCGAGCTGGCGCCACAACCGAACGTCTGAGCCCCACCGACAGAGCTTCACCATGCACGACAAGATTCTCATCCTCGACTTCGGCTCCCAGGTCACGCAGCTCATCGCGCGCCGAGTGCGCGAGGCGCATGTCTACAGCGAGATCCATCCCAACGACGTCAGCAACGAGTTCATCCGCGAATTCAAGCCGAAGGGGATCATCCTCTCCGGCAGCCACGCGAGCACGTACGAAGACCACGAACTGCGCGCCCCGCAAGCCGTGTGGGACCTGGGCGTGCCGGTGCTGGGCATCTGCTACGGCATGTTCACGATGACGGTGCAGCAGGGTGGCGAGGTCGAGGCCAGTACGCACCGCGAGTTCGGCTATGCCGAGGTTCGCGCGCATGGCCACACCAGGCTGCTGCAGGGCATCGAGGACTTCTCCACCACCGAAGGCCACGGCATGCTCAAGGTGTGGATGAGCCACGGCGACAAGGTCACCAAGCTGCCGCCCGGCTTCAAGCTGATGGCCTCGACCCCGAGCTGCCCGATCGCCGGCATGGCCGACGAGTCGCGCGGCTACTACGGCGTGCAGTTCCACCCCGAGGTCACGCACACCGTGCAGGGCCGCGAGCTGCTCAACCGCTTCGTGCTCGACATCTGCGGCGCCAAGGCCGACTGGGTGATGGGCCACTACATCGATGAAGCCGTGGCGCGCATCCGCGAGCAGGTGGGCGACGAAGAGGTGATCCTCGGCCTCTCGGGCGGTGTCGATTCGAGCGTGGCCGCGGCGCTGATCCACCGCGCCATCGGCGACCAGCTCACCTGCGTGTTCGTCGACCACGGCCTCTTGCGCCTGAACGAAGGCGACATGGTGATGGACATGTTCGCCGGCAAGCTGCACGCGAAGGTCATCCGCGTCGATGCCAGCGAGCTGTTCCTCGGCGAACTGGCCGGCAAGCCCGAGCCCGAGCAGAAGCGCAAGATCATCGGCAAGCTCTTCGTCGACGTCTTCAAGGCCGAAGCCGAGAAGCTCAAGGCCAGCGGTGGCGGGCACAAGGGTGCGACCTTCCTGGCGCAAGGCACGATCTACCCCGACGTGGTGGAAAGCGGCGGCACCAAGACCAAGAAGGCCACCACGATCAAGAGCCACCACAACGTGGGCGGCCTGCCCGAGCAGCTGGGCCTGAAGCTGCTGGAGCCGTTGCGCGAGCTCTTCAAGGACGAAGTGCGCGAGCTGGGCGTGGCGCTCGGCCTGCCGCACGACATGGTCTACCGCCATCCGTTCCCCGGCCCCGGCCTCGGCGTGCGCATCCTCGGCGAAGTGAAGAAGGAATACGCCGACCTGCTGCGCCGCGCCGACGCGATCTTCATCGAGGAACTGCGCAACTTCCGCGACGAGCCGAGCGGCAAGACCTGGTACGACCTGACGAGCCAGGCCTTCACCGTCTTCCTGCCGGTCAAGAGCGTGGGCGTGATGGGCGACGGCCGCACCTACGACTACGTGGTGGCGCTGCGCGCGGTGCAGACCAGCGACTTCATGACCGCCGACTGGGCCGAACTGCCGTATGCGCTGCTCAAGAAGGTGTCGGGCCGCATCATCAACGAGGTGCGCGGCATCAACCGCGTGACCTACGACGTCTCGAGCAAGCCGCCCGCGACCATCGAGTGGGAATGAGCCAAGATCGTCCAGCGGTGTCTTAGGTCATCCCAGAACAATCCGATTTCGCTGTGCGGACAAGGACTTAGCGTCCAGAGTCGTCCCAGCCGATCTCGCGACGTCCCAGGCGTCCTGACGGTTGATTTGGCGGTATCCGAGCACCTACGCTAGCAGGTCCTCGGCGATACCGTCAGCCCTCGTGACGGTATCGCGATCCTGCGTCGTGCAAAGTATCGGAGCCTTCATGGACACCTCGACAGATCGCGCCCGCAGCGGGCACGCGAGCGCCAAAGCTCGCCAAGGTTTGACGGAAGCCAAGCTGCGCGACCTTCAGCCTCGTGAGCGGCCGTACAAAGTCGCCGACGGTGGCAATGGCCTGTACGTCGTCGTTTCGCCAAGCGGCAGTAGGTCATTCCGCTACGACTACCGGCTGGGTGGCCGGCGGGAAACCTTGACCATCGGCCGCCACGAGCCGGTGGCGCGTCACGCGCAGCGTTCCCACTTGGCCTACGGCATGGATTTGACGCTGGAGGAAGCGCGCCTTCTTCTGGCGCGGGCGCGTGTCGATGTCAGTTCCGGCCGCTCGCCGGCTCGTGCCAAGGTCGAGCAGCGCAGCGAGGTCGCGGATGCCTTGAGCTTCGGACGGTGGGCAACTCGGTACTTCGAGTTCAAGTCCGACTCCAAGAGCGGCGGCGAGCGGCTGGCCGACAGCACCCTTGCGTTGCGCAAGTCGATTTACAACCGTATCCTCGCCGGCCCGTTCGCGAAGCTGAACCTCAATGAGATCAAACCGGTCGCGCTGGCTGAGTTGCTTGATCGCGTGAAGAGCGAACGCGGGCCTGGTCCTGCCGTGCACGCCAGGGAACTGGTGTTGCAGGTTTACCGATTCGCCACCGGCAAAGGCGTCGAGGTCAGCAATCCTGCCGAAGCGCTCGCCCGCAAGGCCTACGCGACCTTCATGCCCCGCGAGCGCAACCTCAGTCGCCACGAGATCAAGGCCTTGCTCGATGCGCTGGAGCAGACCGGTACCGCCCCGACGTTGAGACTGGCGGTCCGGTTCATGCTGCTGACGGGTGTTCGCAAGGGCGAGTTTGTTGGGGCCACCTGGTCGGAAGTGGATTGGGAACGGGCGCAGTGGTTGATCCCGGCCGAGCGAATGAAGGCCGGCAAGTCGCACACGGTCTACCTAGCGGAGCAGGCGCTCGACATCCTGACGACGCTCAGGACCTGCTTCCCGTCGAGCAAGCACCTCCATCCGAGCCGCTATGACTCTGTCGAGCCTCTCAGCCAGGCCACGCTTAACCGGACGATCACCGCGGCGGTGGACCGAATCAATGAGGACCGAAAGCCAGACCAGGAGCGTTTTCTGCCGGTCTCCGTCCACGACCTCCGTCGGACGTTTTCTTCACGGCTCAACGACGCTCTTTTTCCGGAGGTTCTAATTGAAGCCTCCCTTGCGCACCAGAAAAAGGATCAGGTTGCGGCCGCATACAACCACGCGCGCCTGTCGGGGCCGAGGCGCGCACTCATGCAGGCGTGGGCCAACATGTTGGACTGCTGGATGCGGGGCGAGACCGCGAGCCAGGCGGTCGCCCGAGGCAGGGCCATGATCGACGAGGCCTCCAGCGACGAGCAGGACATGGACCTGTAGACGTCGCTGGCGCCGCGGCTATGGTTGTCGCAATGCGGACGTCCCGAGCAGAAACTGCGCGCTTTGCCCCCCTCTCGCCAATGACCGGCCGCGTAGGCCGTTCAGGCGAAAATCGCACAGAACACTCGACAGTGCGTCTTACGTCCGGCATAGAGGACGGCCTCGCAATGCGTGCGTCATTCAAACTGCGTCGTCGAATGTCCGCTTTCGCTGTCACCGATCAAGAGGACTTCGCACCCCGATGCCCGGCTGCTTCATGACGTGCGTGTAGATCATCGTTGTCGCGACGTCCTTGTGGCCAAGCAGCACCTGCACAGTGCGGATGTCAGTTCCGGACTCCAACAGATGCGTGGCGAAAGAATGCCGGAAGGTATGCGGCGTGACTGGGCGAAGAATCTGTGCTGTCCGTGCGGCCTGAGAGATGGCTCGTTGCAGTGTCTTCGGGTGAGCGTGATGACGTACCTGCTGACCTGTGTAAGGACTCGTGCAAACGCGACCGGAAGGGAAGACGAACTGCCACGCCCACTGCAAGCCCGCCCTCGGGTACTTGCGCTCAAGGGCATACGGCAATGCGACTCGACCGAACCCGCCACGCAAGTCTTGCTCATGCAACGTTCTTACCCGTGCAAGGTGATCCTGGAGCGGGCCGCTCAACGAGTCCGGTAGGACGGTGATTCGATCCCGGCCGCCCTTGGCGTCGCGAATCACAAGCTGACGTCGCTCAAAGGCCACGTCCTTGACGCGTAGGCCCAGGCACTCCAAGAGGCGCAGTCCCGCACCGTACAGAAGTGAAGCCATCAGCCAGCGTGACCCCTCCAAGGCCCCCAACACTCGCCTCACCTCAGTTTCCGTGAGAACCGTGGGCAGCCGGGCAGGGCGCTTCGCGCGCTCCAGATTGTCCAACCATGGCAGAGGTGCACTCAAGACATGGCGGTACAGGAACAGCAATGACGACAGTGCTTGATTCTGCGTCGAGGCGGCGACCTTTTCATGGCGAGCCAAGTGGCTGAGGAACGCATCGACCTGCTCCGGCCCCATGTCCGCGGGGTGTCGCTTCCCGTGAAACAAGATAAAGCGGCGGATCCATCCCACGTAGACCTTCTCCGTCCTCAGGCTGTAGTGACGACGGCGCAAGCAGTCACGCACCTGATCCAGCAGGCGTGGCTTGAGGACGAGTTCGCACTGCGCTGCAGGGATAGACGATTCGGACAAAGTGCTCTCCAATGTGGGCACCGGGACGTTCCGGCACCGACGATTGAAGGGCAGGGGGAACACATTGAGGGCAAAAGACTTTTTGAGCGCCGGGTGGATAACGTCGCTTTGCAAAGCGACATTTCGGCCGTCTACTTCTCGTTAGAGCGCACTATGGATGACGCAGGCGTAGTCGGGCTAGTCACCGCATACGAGCACTCACTAGCGGCAGGAATCTCCGTGGCAATGCGAGAACCACGCCTGATCAACGAACGCACTTCACTCGGGGAAACAGCGCTTCACCTCCTAGTGCTAAGCGAGTCAAACAGTGCAATCGTTTCCATATTGGAGTTGGGAGCACAAGTAAACGTCGTTTGCCGCATGGGTGAAACACCATTGTGTTTCGCTGCTTCACATGGGGAAGCTGAAACGGTGAAGATTCTGCTAGGCGCCGGAGCAGCACTCAAAGTAGACGGCCAACTTGAACCTACGTTGCACAAGGCCGCACGAAGCGGAAACGTAGAAGTCGCCCGCCTTCTGATCGATGCAGGTGCAGACGTCAACGAACAGGCCAATTTCGCAGAGGCTCCAATTCACATAGCCGCGGAAGAGGGTCATTTGGAAATGATTAAGTTGCTTTTAGCCAGAGGCGCAGACAGTCAGCTCAAAAGCACTTTTGGTGGCACGGCACTAGATGTGGCACAAGCTGCAGGCAAGGAGGCGTGTGTTGCACTACTTGCTTCAAGACACTGAGTCGCAGTGCGGCGCGGTGCGCTCTAACCCTTCCATCGAGAGGACGCTGCCCGGCAAGCCGGTCAGCGCCTCTCATGTCAAACGTTAGGCGCCGCAGGAGGCAGTCCACCGTGCATCATTCAAAGATCAGCCACGATTGGCCCAATCCTCTGCGGTGGTTCCTATGCCAGGACCTCGTTCATTTCGCACCGTGGCACTTCTTCACAGAGCCAGATCAGTTTGCTTTCGCTGCTCGAGCCTTTGCACGGGAAGATGTGAGTCGCGGTCAAGTCTTGGTATTCGCACAGCGCCAAGACTGCGATGATTTCGCGGGGTTGGAGATTCAGGATGGAAAGGTGATGAATCGCGTCATTTGCTTCCACCCGGTATTCGATTCAGGGTCGAGCGAGTCACCACGAACCTGGAATATCGTGTCCGAGACATTCGATGACGTCTTTGACTTTGTTGCCAATCGCGTCGTCGTCGATATGAAAGACTGGGCATCAATCGAAGATGCACGAGACCTCGATGGCGGCGCCTAACCCTTCCATCGAGAGGACGCTGCCCGGCAAGCCGGTCAGCGCCTCTCATGTCAAACGTTAGGCCTCAACAAATGCGCCGCAACATCCTCTCTGTCTTTGCACTTGCCGGCCTGTCCTTCGCTGGCGGGTCGGCTCTTGCCTCCAAACCGCAGCGAAGAATTGACAAGCGCCTTCTTGGCACTTGGAAGTCTGACAAGGAGCGAACCATCGAACGGTGGCGATACGAAAGGCCGCTAGACAGCGTGCAACGAGAGAAGTTCGAAAGCATCTTCGGCAAGCTTGTACTTCGAGTCACGGAAACGCATTACTACGGCACCTTTGACGAAGACAAGTTTTCTGGTCAGTACACGGTTCTAGCATCTGACGAACGGTCTGTCTGCATCTCTCACAAACTCGCCGGCACCCAAGAGTTGAAGCAGTACTTTTTTGAGGGGAACCACATGTATGTACTCGTCGGCTACAACATCGAGTTCTTCAAGCGAGTTGAGGCCTAACCCTTCCATCGAGAGGACATGCCCCGGCAAGCCGGGTCATGCCTCTCATGTCAAACGTTAGGCGTCGCAGACATTGCGCCGTTGCGTTGCTTCAATACACTGGCGAAATGACCTCCTCTGCTGACCAACGCCTTCGAGACCTAGGCCTAGTGCTGCCCGCAGTCACCAAGCCACGCGGCAACTTCCGGTCATACGTAGTCTCAGGCCCGATGTTGTACTTGTCGGGTAAGGGCGCGCCACTGCGGGAAGACGGACACCCCGTCCCCAAGGTGGGACAAGAGATCACTGTTGAGCAGGCACGAGCCTATGCACAAGAAGTGGGTCTATACCTTCTTGCCAGCATCAAAGATGCCCTGGGGGATCTTGATCGAGTAAGCCGAGTGGTCAAGGTCTTTGGCATGGTCAATGCGCACCCGGACTTCACCTCTCACACCGAGGTCATCAACGGCTGCTCTGATCTTCTGGTTTCGGTCTTTGGCGAGAAAGGTGAGCACGCTAGGTCCGCCATCGGCGTTGGCTCTCTCCCCAAAGGTTTCGCGGTTGAAATTGAGGCGGTCGTTGAGTTCTCGTAAGGCAGCGACGCCTAACCCTTCCATCGAGAGGACGCTTTCCGGCCTACGGCCTCCAAGCGCCTCTCATGTCAAACGTTAGGCGCTTGAAGATGCTCCGCAAGATTCTCTCAGTGATGCTCTTCGCCGCGTTCCCGGCGGCCGCCAGTGCTCAGACCTGGGCCATTGCGACATCGAAGCACTCCTCTGAAGACAAGGCAATCGTCTTTCGGTATCTAGACGAACCTCCGCCAAAGCAGAATCGCGAGACTTTTCCAGTTCGCGTAGTTGTCGTTTGGCGCTATCAAGGTAACAAAGGAATGCCCGTCACGCCGGAGCGCGAGCGCATGGAAAGGTTCGAAGACCTTCTTGAGCCAACTGTCGAAAAATCAGGGCTTGCAGCGCTGGTCCTCGTATCCACGGGAAACGGCAGTCGCGAGTGGACCTACTACACAAAGTCGGAAGAGCAATTCTTTACAGCACTCAATCGAGCACTTGCAGGTGAGAAGAAGTTTCCGGTCGAAATACACGTTGGCGCTGATCCGACTTGGAGCACATACGAGAGATTCAGGAAGCAGGTGCGCAAGTGAGACAAGCGCCTAACCCTTCCATCGAGAGGACGTCACAAGGGCTACGCCCTTGCGCCGCCTCTCATGTCAAACGTTAGGCGCTTGAAGATGCTCCGCAAGATTCTCTCAGTGATGCTCTTCGCCGCGTTCCCGGCGGCCGCCAGTGCTCAGACCTGGGCCATTGCGACATCGAAGCACTCCTCTGAAGACAAGGCAATCGTCTTTCGGTATCTAGACGAACCTCCGCCAAAGCAGAATCGCGAGACTTTTCCAGTTCGCGTAGTTGTCGTTTGGCGCTATCAAGGTAACAAAGGAATGCCCGTCACGCCGGAGCGCGAGCGCATGGAAAGGTTCGAAGACCTTCTTGAGCCAACTGTCGAAAAATCAGGGCTTGCAGCGCTGGTCCTCGTATCCACGGGAAACGGCAGTCGCGAGTGGACCTACTACACAAAGTCGGAAGAGCAATTCTTTACAGCACTCAATCGAGCACTTGCAGGTGAGAAGAAGTTTCCGGTCGAAATACACGTTGGCGCTGATCCGACTTGGAGCACATACGAGAGATTCAGGAAGCAGGTGCGCAAGTGAGACAAGCGCCTAACCCTTCCATCGAGAGGACGTCACAAGGGCTACGCCCTTGCGCCGCCTCTCATGTCAAACGTTAGGCGTCGTCAGTCCACTCATGAACCGCCCGCGCATCAATCAACCGTCTGACTTGAGGTTCGTCGATGGATCACTTAGAGACGTATACGTCTTCAACACCACCATCGAGGACTGGGAGACGCTAATCGCGTTTGCGCGAGCGCACAAGCATGAATACACAAAAGATGGTGTGGTCGCCGTGTTGCCAAACGCCAAAGCTCTCCTTGGCGATCGAGAACATTCTCACTTGTTATCCGTGCAGGCCGGCAATGTCTCGATCAACTGCCACTTCTTCATCCTCGAAGAGATTGAGTTGGACATAGATCCAAGAGAGATAGCAGGACCGGAAGAACATGCTTGTGTCCTGCGGTTCATTGAGCAGTTGGCAGAGGCCACTCAAAAAGATGTCGTCATTACCGCTGAGAACAGTCCCGATGCCGCGCTTCTTCGCTATGTGCATCTCCGTCATGTCTGGCATATCTATGAGCTTGGCGCACACAACGACGCCTAACCCCTCCATCGAGAGGACTCGCCCCGGCAAGCCGGGTCGAGCCTCTCATGTCAAACGTTAGGCGCCATCAGAGCGTGTACTTTTCATATGCGAACCCCAGTCATCGTTGCTTCGATCTCACTACTATTTGGTGGTTGCAACGCAGCGGTAAGCGCCAACCCTGATGACTACTACGCTCCGAAGCTCCTCTCGGATGAAAAGCTTTTGACTTTTGTTATCCCGGTCGAGATCGACGAGAGAGCGGGAAAGAAGTCTTTCGTCAAGCTCTTTGAACTCTATGGCTTCAGCGGCAACGGCCCTTCCATCGAGCAAGTCGTTAAGCACAACGTGCCGCGAATCGCCGGGAGGTTCGATAGTGAAGGCGACGCGTTCGTCCTCATCGTCTCAAGTAGGTCTGACTTCGAGGCCACTCGAACAAAACTGAGATGCGTCGAAGATGTCAAATGCCTTTCCAATTGGCTTGCAGGGGCGAAATCCATCCTTCTTAAGGAGTAGGCGCGAATGCCGCCTAACCCTTCCATCGAGAGGACCAGTCCCGGCAAAGCCGGGCCTGGCCTCTCATGTCAAACGTTAGAGCGCACTATGGATGACGCGGGCTTAGTCGGGCTAGTCACCGCATACGAGCACTCACTAGAGGCAGGAATCTCCGTGGCAATGCGAGAACCACGCCTGATCAACGAGCGCACTTCACTCGGGGAAACAGCGCTTCACCTCCTAGTGCTAAGCGAGTCAAACAGCGCAATCGGTTCCATATTGGAGTTGGGAGCACAAGTAAACGTCGTTTGCCGCATGGGTGAAACACCATTGTGTTTCGCTGCTTCACATGGGCGAGCCGAAACCGAGAAGATTCTGCTAGGCGCCGGAGCAGCACTCAAGGTAGACGGCCAACTTGAACCTACGTTGCACAAGGCCGCACGAGGCGGAAACGTAGAGGTCGCTCGCCTTCTGATAGATGCAGGAGCAGACGTCAATGAACAGGCCGACTTCGCAGAGGCTCCAATTCACATAGCCGCGGAAGAGGGTCATTCAGAAATGATCAAGTTGCTCCTAGCCAGAGGCGCAGACAGCCAACTCAAAAGCACCTTTGGCGGCACGGCACTAGATGTGGCGCAAGCTGCAGGCAAGGAGGCGTGCGTTGCACTACTTGCGTCAAGACACTGAGTCGCAGTGCGGCGCGGTGCGCTCTAACCCTTCCATCGAGAGGACGTCACAAGGGCTACGCCCTTGTGCCGCCTCTCATGTCAAACGTTAGGCGGCACCGAAACAGCCCATGCTTAGAACATCGCGTCTTTGGAAAGCTGCTTATGTTTGGGTGGCCTCTCTTCTGCTTGGAGTTGGCGCAATGGCTCCGCTCGCGTCGCGTTCATCGATTCTCTTCGTAGGCTGTGTAGCCGCCGCTATGGCATCGCTGGCCACCTTTGTGTTCTGGCGCCGCGCGTCGAATCGTTTAAATGCACAAAGGGAACTAGATCGGTTCAACGAAGCAATTTCGGACTCTGATGATGCTTAGCTGTAGAGCGGTCGTGCATACAACACGCCCGACTGCTTTCCCGGTGCTGACTGTTCGTGGTTCATTGGCTAGCCGACCCGCACGCCCGGGACCATCCGACTCACGCCGCGAGCCGAAGCGGCCCAAACTCAAACGCCGGCTAAAGTTTCTCCTCCGGCGGCGCCGTTCTACACCGGCCGAAGCGCCGCCTAACCCTTCCATCGAGAGGACGTCACAAGGGCTGCGCCCTTGCGCCGCCTCTCATGTCAAACGTTAGGCATCGCATGTCACTTCCATCGAACTTCATCGATTCCTTGCCATGCCCGCATCCGAAGGTGGTCTTTGAAAGACTTATCGAAGGCAAGAAGGCAAAGAGAGCAACTGTGTGGGCCTGGAAGAACGAAGTCAGCCCTGCGGACCTCTATTGCTACTTAGGCGCCCGATTCGGTCGCCCGAATGGGCCTCAAAATTTCTTTCGTGCGGATGACTCTGACAACCTCATTCACTGGGATTGGGTTCTTGATCATCCGGAAGGAGATCTGCACATCCTGGGAATGAACTTCAGAACGGAACTCTGGCTGAGCGGCGTACCAGATCTTTCTGAGGCCGCAAAGTTAGAGCTCGCGAGCGCAATAAAGGCTGACTTCAAGAACTATGGGCCTCAAATTGCAAAGGTTCGCGCATCACTTGAGAAATGGACTGAGTTTGCGAATCCGTATCAGCGCTTGAGCCGTTCGGTAGAGAAGATGCTGGCAGACATCCGCGGATTAGATCTAAAGCCAGAAACCGAGAAACTTCCTGACCCTACAAGCGCAGACGATCCGCCCATCGGGGACTGGTCAGAGATTCTGAGCCGCTACAGCAAAGGCCTCGGCCTCTGCTTTGGTGTTCGCTCCATGCTTCCAGTGATGGCAGAGGCCTATGTCAACTTTCTGCTCTTCATCCTCATGAGGGCTGAGTACAAGAGCGATGAACGCTTAAAGGAAAACGCTCTCCGTCAGCCCATCGATGTTCGAGTAAAGAGCCTACACATGACTTGCGTTGGCTTTGCAAGGCCCGTTGACTACGCAAGTGCCGAATGCAAGGCGTATCACAGCTTGGTGAACGAAAGAAATGATCTCTTGCATGGGAACGTCGTGCTTGAGAAGCTGCGATTCAATGAGGTCTACTTCCATGGCAAGGTGCCAGTCTTCAAGGAGTATCGAAGCATGTGGGAGCGATCAGTCGGGGTGGAAACTGGCGCGGTTGGGCTGCATCGCCTCGAGCAAGAAGTTCAGACCGTCAAGTCGTTTATTGGGTACCTAAGCACCTGCTTGGAGCCTGAGATCAAGAAGAAGATCGATTTCATGGCTGAAAAGCGAGAACTCGGGTGGAATCAGCAGACAGGCCGCGCTGGCGTTCTGTTCCCTGATCACCTCGTCGACATGCACATGTCGTTCAAGCAAGCCGCAGCAAGCGATGGTCCGCAAGGCAATGCCTAACCCTTCCATCGAGAGGACGCTTTCCGGCCTACGGCCTCCAAGCGCCTCTCATGTCAAACGTTAGGCGTCATGGACGATCTCGACTACGTCCTTCAAGTCATAGATCCTTGGCTCGACAAATACATTGAGCGCGGCGCAAGCTTTCTGCTTCCGCTCGAGGCCTTGGGAGTTGGCGTTTGGCTACTCGAAGCAGAAGTCAACAACGGCGGGTTCCATCAGTACTACTTCAACAGCCACGGTGCTCTCGCCGAGCAAACCGTTGAGGCGCTCGATGCAATCGGCGCTCACGAAACAGCTGCGATTCTTTCGGCGGCAAATATGGATGTCGGCGAACTTCCACTGCCGGACGAGGAAGGAGATCGAATAGCCAAGCTAGACGAAATCTCAATGTCCTCCAGATTCAGCGCCCTCGAAACTGAGTTCTTTGAGGAGCGCGAGGACAGAATTTCACTGCTTGCGGCCTACCTGAGGCGTGCACAGAATGACGCCTAACCCTTCCATCGAGAGGACTCGCCCCGGCAGGCCGGGTCGAGCCTCTCATGTCAAACGTTAGGCCGCAACAAGGAGCACCCACGCATGGCCGAGATGTCGAAATACTTCGTACCCAAAGACGATGCGCACTTGCTGGGTAAAGAGCGCGAAATTGCTGATGCGTTCTGGAACGTTGGACTATTCATCACCACCGAAGACCAGTTCATATATCAGCGAATCAAAGACTGCGAAAAGGAAGGCCGCCCTCCGCCTGAATCGCTTCACGACTTTACTTTCGCTGAAATGGGTCTCGGAGGCTCACCATCATTCGAACCAGTGCCAAACAGCATCAACGACTTAGCTTGCCCAAAATGCGGGAGCGATCTGCTCTCGGAAGCCTATGAAGAGTGGGAAGACGAGGACTCTGAAGTAGCTCTTCCACTACGAACAGTCACATGCCCAAGCTGCAATACACATTCAAAGTCTGCCGAGCTGAAATCTGAAGATCCGTTCACGTTCTCTCGCTTCTACCTCTGGGTTTCAGATATCGAATCCGAGGATTGGGATGAAAGCTTCAAGGCATCTGTTGAGAAAATCCTCGGCCCATGCCAAGAGATAACAGCCTGGGAAATATAACCTTGCACCCCCAGAAGCGCGGGTTGCCGCCTAACCCTTCCATCGAGAGGACCAGTCCCGGCAAGCCGGGCCTGGCCTCTCATGTCAAACGTTAGGCGTCGCAGTCACTTCGCGGAGATGTCGATGGGCGAGAAGCTGAGTCCAGCCGACCTGGAGCTGTACCAAAGAACTGATGAAGTCTTGCACAACGTATGGGACCCAATCGGAGTTGCCAATGCGCCGATGGCCAGGGACGAATATCACGGCTATCTTCCGCAAGTCTTTCGCCTTCTTAAAGAAGCGGCATCAGCCGAAGAAATTTCGACCTACTTGGAATCAATCGCAACCGAACGAATGGGCTTCAATGCCAATCCCCTGCAGGCAAGAGAGGTGGCCGAGTTGCTCCTAGAGTGGAAGGAAGTAGTTGATGCAAAGCACACCTCTAGCAGCGGTCGCAGCTAGAAAACTCGACTTTCGCTTCGTTTGGTGGTGCCATGCATAAAGCGCCGCCTAACCCTTCCATCGAGAGGACGTCACAAGGGCTACGCCCTTGCGCCGCCTCTCATGTAAAACGTTAGGCGGCACGAAAATGGCCAACCCGAGCCCACCCCCTTTCGATGAATCAGTTCCATGCTTCCGCGAGTTGGCCGATTGGCCAATTCAACCGAAACGCCCCGGCCGCATCGTCGAATTTGGACGGTATCGAGACGGCGGACCAAGAGGTGGAACCTTCTATGTAGTCCTGGCTGGAGTCAATGGAATAGACATTCCCTTGTTCTTCGATCGATTTCTGGGTCGGCTGTGCTATGGAAGCAAAGCAGAGAGCGGTTCTGATGCAGCCTTTCTCACGCGCGGAAGCAGGATCGAAAAAGAGGCGTTCGAACTGTTGGAATCAACCTCGCGAAGCTCAACCAAGTTCAAAGAAATACTTGATTGCCTTGGGCATGCCAGAACCTGGATTCCATAAGTCGACAAGTACGAATGCCTGTGCCACAAGTGCCGCCTAACCCTTCCATCGAGAGGACCCGCCCCGGCAAGCCGGGGCGGGCCTCTCATGTCAAACGTTAGGCGCTTAAGAGTGGAGAGCACATGAGCACAGGCAACAAAGGAGTGACCAAGCGAGCCTGGCTGTGGCTGGTTGTCGCCTCGCTCGTCGCCCCCGCAGCGTACGCGCTGATTCAGGGCTACTTGGCATTGCTCTTGGTTCCAGCATTGCAAGCGTTCAGCATCCATTCACAGAGCGGAAAGGAAGCAACTTTTCTGCTTTTCTCGGTTGTCGGTGCAGCACTGGCAGCGGTTCTGCTCAGCTTCCTGTTCACACTCTTAGCCAAGCAAGGGTCTGCACTTCTCGGCTTCCTACTGGGTGTCGCTACAGTCATTGCGCTCTTAGCGCTTCAGTCATCGTCAGTCGGTATCTCTGCCGCACGAGCAGCTGCTGAGTACGCAGTTTTCGTTTTAGTCTGCGCTGGTGTTTCTCACATGGTTGGGCGCAAGCATGTGCACGCAAGCGCCTAACCCTTCCATCGAGAGGACGTCACCCGGCAAGCCGGGTACCGCCTCTCATGTCAAACGTTAGGCGTCCATGAAGCGACTCATCCTGGCTCCGTTGTGTTTGGTTCTGTGCCTTACCGGGTGGCTCCTACTTTCGATGGCAGAAACGCATGCGTCCTACAAATGGGAGCGCGCTGCCTATCAACCGCCCGTGGAAGTTGACCTTGTCCGTAGCCCTGAACAAGGCGTCGGCACCCAGTCTTCCTATCGAGACTACCTATATCGGCACAGAGCTGAGATCAAGTGCCATCTCATGCCCTGCCTTACCGGGCGGCAAACCTGGGTATCGATGGCACCGGCTTATGCAATCCTGCTCGTGGTCATAGTCGGGCCGGCAATTGCTCTGTCAGTTTCTACACACCAATGGATCCGCATCGCTTGCCTACTGGTTACCGCCGCATTCGTTGGGCTCTCACTGGATGTATTCATTTCCTTTTCCGGAACTGACAGAAAGGGATGCGAGTCATGCGTGGGAGTAATGATCTTTCAATCCGGGTTCGCAACGGCTCTTCTCCTTGCCGCTGCAGTTAGTAGAGTTTTTGCCTCGAGCAACCAGACGCCTAACCCTTCCATCGAGAGGACGTCACAAGGGCTACGCCCTTGCGCCGCCTCTCATGTCAAACGTTAGGCATCGCTGATGCAAAGTCACCCTGTCCCAGCCAGACTGACTAAGAAAGAGGCCAACAAGCTTCGTAGGCTTCTTGAGAAGAGATTGGTCAATCTGATGGGCGATCCGACTGCCGTGATAGTCGAATGCCGAAGAGTCAGAAGGCGATTTCTGAACGAACTGGGCACAACAGGAACTGCCTTCACCTTCCCTTTTGAGTTTGATGCTCTCGTCGCACTTAAGTCCAGCAAGTTGGCCTGGCGGCAGCTGCTACTTATGGAGAGAAGTCTGGGCAATCGACGTCTTGACACTGTCAATGAAGATTTCTCGCCAGAAGAAGCATGGCGAGCGCTGCATCTCTATGGACCGCTCTTGTATCTAGATGGGCGCTACGCTGAAGCGCGGCGGATGATGGAGGTAGGGCTGAACTGCTGGCTTGACGGATCACTTCCCCGCTACAGAAATCTGTTCATCTACGTCGGCAATGCCGATCAACCACCCCAGGTCAGGCAGCGGGTTACTCTCCTGCACGTCTATCAGGCACTCGGCGAATCACTGGCTTCATGGCCTTACTGGTCTGAGTTTGTCCGCAGTGTTCCCATTGAAGTTTTGCGCAATGAAGCTGTGTCGAGGAAGGAATTGCTTGAAGATCCAACCCAAACTGCCCGTTTGCGAAGTCGCAGTCCTAGCGATGCCTAACCCTTCCATCGAGAGGACGTCGCCCGGCAAGCCGCGCGCCGCCTCTCATGTCAAACGTTAGGCGTCCCAGAAATGATTCATCGCCGCACCCTCCTGCTCTCGATTGGTCTGCTGCCTGGCTACCGCGTAGGGGCTCAGCCGTCTTCATTGCTCGCTCAGGGAAGTCAGATACTGCAGGACGCGACAGGTCAGCCCGTTCGCGAGTTCTCTACCCAAGACTTTGGGCGAGAGGTGTATTCGGACGGGCGATCCGTTCTAGTTGCTGAGAAGCAAGCGGAGCGCCTACTCAATCTAGTCAGAACCAAGCTTCCAGTAGGGCTAGTGGCCTTCGTCGGCGTAACCAGCAGCCATGCAACGCCAAAGCCGAACGGGGTCGAGCTTGTCGTGGCAGCAGGGAAAGACCAGTTCGACATCCTTCGCGTCGCAGCTACAGATGGGGTGAACCATGGGCTAAGTACCGAAGATGTCATCAAGGAGCTTGTGAAGTGGAACGATGAGTTCGGAATCGACATATGGCAAGCTGAAACCGATGTTGTCCAACTGAGACTCAAGACACTGCCAAAGAACCTTCGTGCGTTCGCCAACCGCGTGTACAAGTTTTGCCCAGACATCGTTGACCAAGGTACCGGTGACGTTAGGAAGCTAGAGAAGTTGCTTGCGCAAGAGAAGGCGGTGCTTCTGTGGTGGGATTGAGCGCGACGCCTAACCATTCCATCGAGAGGACGTTGCCCGGCAAGCCGGGCGCCGCCTCTCATGTCAAACGTTAGGCCGCTCTAAGGAGAAGCATTGCAATGCCATTTACGCTAAACGGAACTGGTACAAAGTACTACGGCGCAAGGGAGCATGACATTGGCGGCACATACGTCACCACCAAATGGATTGTGGTGCTCGGTATCCCGTTGCTGCCCCTGAGTTCTTGGCGGGTCTACCCACTCAATGAAGAGCGCTTTCATGACCATAGGCCGCTTTTGGACCGAGACGCCTCACACACAACGCAGTCCTTTGAAGAAACGCGAGTGCCATTGAATTGGAAGCAAATCATCAATGTCTACGCAATAACAATTCCTCTTCTCGCCCTGGCGTTCTGGGCAGTCAAACGAGCCTTCCCCGGGTTCAGCATCAAGTGGTAGTCAGGTCCATGGTTTTGCGAGAGCGGCCTAACCCTTCCATCGAGAGGACTCGCCCCGGCAAGCCGGGCCGAGCCTCTCATGTCAAACGTTAGACCTCACATGCACGAGTTACTTACTCTCGCCGCTGCAGTCAGGGGACGGTACGTTGAGGCTCTGCTTGAGTCTCTCGCCAGCTTCATGTCTGAGCATCAGCCCTCCGCGTCAGAGGTCCTATTGGAGATCCAGCGACCAGAGTCCTTGCCGTATCGGCTCTATCGCGCAGACATGGCAACTAACGCTGATGGTTCGGCGAAGCTCCAAGACGTCAATCCATCCACGCACTTAAGCTTCGAGCCATTTGGTATCGAATTCGACGATGGCACTACTATCGCTGTTCAGCCTTTTACCTGGAACGATGTTGCACTCCAGATAAACATCACCTTGCCAGCGGAGCCGGTTGAGGAATGGGCCATGCGTTGGCTTGATGCGGATGATTCGTTCGCTCAAGATGAGCATGGCCTTCAAGGCGTCATTCACTCAATCGTCAGAAGCGATGGCTCAGATGGGGGCACCCTTCTAACGATTGATTTCGGTTCTTCGCCTGTAGAGGCGCTTAGAGAACTTGTTGAGTTGGCAGTTGCTTCCGGCGCTTCGCACCTGTCGATCTATTCCGAGACGCTCCAGTGAGGCCTAACCCTTCCATCGAGAGGACGCTTTCCGGCCTACGGCCTCCAAGCGCCTCTCATGTCAAACGTTAGGCCGCACGAAAGTCACCATCCGCGAAATCAGGAGTACAGCGTGTCATCCGAGAAACAGGTCCAGTTTGTCGTCACGATCAACGCGCCAGTCCCTACGGTTTGGCGACTCATGATCGGCCCGGAAAGCTACAAGCGATGGGCGGCTCCTTTTGCTGAGGGAACGTACTTTGAAGGCTCGTGGGAACAGGGAACCAAGATCAAGTTTCTCTCTCCTCCTTCGGGAGATGGGATGCTCTCAGAAATTGCTGAGCGCCGTAACAACGAGTTCATCTCCATTCGCCACCTAGGCATGATTTCCAATGGAGTGGAAGACACGACAAGCGAGTCCGTTCTTGCCTGGGCGCCCGCATACGAGAACTACACATTCATCAGTGTTCCGGAAGGCACGAAGCTTGTAGTTGACTTGGACATACCTGGCGAATGGGTCGAGTACATGAATGAGGCCTGGCCAAAGGCGCTGATGGCGCTCAAGCAGTTGAGCGAGTCCGAACGTGCGGCCTAACCCTTCCATCGAGAGGACGTCACCCGGCAAGCCGGGTGCCGCCTCTCATGTCAAACGTTAGGCGTCACAGTGGAAACTTGGTGGGATCTTTCAGTCGAGCTTCTTGCCAACGGCCACAAGAAGGAGGCCATTGAAGTTGCTCGAATGGCCATGAAGCCGGCAGCCTCGGTGCCGCGGTGTGCTTGGCAAGGTTCGGAGAAGATGCCGGGCTGCAGCGTGAAGATGCTGATGCGATCATCGAAGACGTCATTCGCATAGTGAAGGACGATGACGAAACGGCGCACTGGAACCTCTACTCCGCGTCTGAGCTCCTTCTTGGCTCTGTCGATCCTGAGGAGAAGTACTGGCGGATCGAACGTCATCTTCAGCTGTACGCCAAGGCGTCCGGTAATCCACACGCCGTGCTCATGGTTGCTCGGCGCTTTATGTTCGGCACTGCTGTGCTTGACGCTGACGTAGCAGAAGCCGTTGACTGGTACTACTGCGCTGCAGCACTCGGCTCAGCGGAAGCTCATGCAGAGCTCGAAGCGATCGTCGGCGACGCCTAACCCTTCCATCGAGAGGACGCTTTCCGGCCTACGGCCTCCAAGCGCCTCTCATGTCAAACGTTAGACGGCGGAACCCACGCAGCGCAGCCCAAGGTGCTGCTCAAAGGCATCGAAGTCACGATCGCTGTGAAGCAGTTGATGACCACTGACGATGCACCTAGTGGCGAGCACCACATCAATGGTGCCTCGCACGGTCAAACCGAGATGGCGCAGCTTTCTGTAGTTCTTCGCTGCCTCCACGATCACATCTTCGCCACCAAGAACCACGAGATCCAAGCGGCCCAAAAGACGCCGAACTTCGTTGAACTCCTTGTCGAACTTGCACCCCTGGAGAACCTCCGTGAATATGAGGTCACCAATTGCGAGTTCTTGGGAGTCAAGAAGTCCTTCAAGCAGGTCAGTCTGCGCCGTTGGTCGCCCTCTGAAGTAGTCGATCCAAACGCTCGAATCCACAAGAATCACTTGTCACGCCTCATGGCATCGAGATCGCCTTCCCAGGTAATCTTGCCGCGAAGCTTCCTAATCTCAGCTTGCTGCTTAAGCCGAAGCAAAGTCTTCAATCCAAGCTCCACGGCTTCGCGCTTGGTCCGCAAGCCAGTGGCACGCAGGGTGTCAGCCATGAGCTTGTCGTCGATCACGATGTTGGTTCGCATGATGTGCATACTTTCATTTCGGCATACACACTATACTTTGGCCGCGCGGTTAGAGCAAGGCACACCGCCGTCTAACCCTTCCATCGAGAGGACGTCACAAGGGCTACGCCCTTGCGCCGCCTCTCATGTCAAGCGTTAGGCCTCACGGATCCTCCCGATATCCGTGCGATAGCAACGCCGATGGGCAATGGCTATATCAAAGGCGCACTTCTGCTCGCTGAGCAAGCTAAGGGAATCGAGAGAAACCCACCACCAGATGTCTTTGATCGTCTTACCGTTCATCACGCGCTAGTGACGAGCAGTCTGTTGAATAGCGCATGCGCCCTCGAAGCGACTATCAACGAGTGGTACACCTTCTCCGATGAAATCGAAGGCACTCAAGACGATAGCGTCAAAGACCGAATCAGAAGGCTTTGGGATGCAGGCATCCCAAGAACCGCCTCCTTTCAGATTCTTCAGAAGTAGCAGGTGGGCTTGGCGCTTATGGGAACGGAAGCTTTCTCCGAGGGAGAGGAACCTTTCCAAAGCGCTCGTCTTGTGGTCGACCTGAGGAATTGGCTAGTTCACTACGAACCCACCTGGGAACCAATGGCTGAGCATGAGGAAGCCGGAGACTTCCCACCCCATAAGCTGGTGCGGCGCCTGAGAGGAAAGTTCGAGTCGAATCCACTAAGTCAGCCTGGCGTTCCCTTCTGGCCCTACAAGTGCCTTGGTTCTGGTTGCGCCATATGGGCTGCAGAATCAGCAATCGCATTCATGGATGAGTTCTTCTCTCGCTGCGATCCAGATAGTGTTCTGCGGCCCGAGAAAGCATGGCTCGCTAGAGTTCGCAAGTTGGGGGCCGAAATGTACTGGCAAAGACGTGAGGCCTAACCCTTCCATCGAGAGGACGTCACAAGGGCTGCGCCCTTGCGCCGCCTCTCATGTCAAACGTCAGGCCTCTTTGTTCACACTCGCAAAGACATGAATCCGGTCGCATTCGAAAAGCAACTCAGCGCGGTGAACCCATCAGCAGATGGGCTGCACATCGATGCGCTTTCTGAACTCATAGAGTTCAGCGGAGTCGAGTCATCCGTTGAAGAGATTCAGCGCGCGATCTTCTCCTATATGGAACGCCATCCGATTGCAGATCTCGGCTCCCCGGGGCCACTCGTTCATTTCCTTGAGAAGGCTCATCCAAACACATCAGTGAACTGCTTTCCTCTCTGGAAAGGCTGCCGGTCTTCTACACCATCTGATGGTCAATCGCATCCTCAACTCCAAACCAGCGGCAAACATGGAAGAGAAACTGATAGAAGCTTTGCGCTACTCCACCGTGCACCCAAACGCATCTGCAGTCGTCAGAAGTCAAGCACTCGAGTTCCTACAGGCTCATAGGCCAGCAAAGGCCTAACCCTTCCATCGAGCTGACATGCCCCGGCAAGCCGGGTCATGCAGCTCATGTCAAACGTTAGACGCCGCAGGAACAAAATGCCGCGCTATCTGCTCGCGATCTTTGCTTTTGCAGCCATCACTCAAAGCGGGTGCGCGATCCACGGCCAGGCTCGCTGCCCTTCTGGAGAACAGGCCTCCACGAACGAACTCACCTACTTCGGCACAGCCAAACCGGGAGGTGTTGTGTCGCCAGAAGAGTGGGCTTCGTATCTGGCCAAGTCCGTCACACCGCGCTTCCCGGCCGGCCTATCGGTCTGGCCCGCCGCTGGTCAGTGGCAGTCCGCGCAAGGTTCAATCGTCAAAGAAGCCTCATTTGTCCTTAGCCTCGTCTACACACCAAGCGAGGCCAATGAAGTTGCGATTCGAGCGCTCGTGTCCGAGTACAAACTTCAGTTTCAGCAGGAAGCAGTTCTAAGAGTCAAGTCGCATGTCTGCGTTTCACTGTAGGTCTGGTAGCGGTTGCGCAGCGGCGTCTAACCCTTCCATCGAGAGGACGTCACAAGGGCTACGCCCTTGCGCCGCCTCTCATGTCAAACGTTAGACGCCATGAGTCCGCTTGTCGTCGCAACACAAGAAGCGCATCTGCCCGACCTTTACTCGGTCATAGATTCTGTCGCACGTGAGGGCAAGTACCTTGCATTCACGAAGGCGCCAGCGTGGGAGCAGTCCGTGGCGTTCTACCGAGGCTTATTGAAGGCCGGCAACCCATACTTCGTGGCCGTTGCAGGCACGAAGGTCGTTGGCTGGTGCGATGTCTCGTTTCTCGTAGGCGAATCCAGAGCTCACATCGGCGTTCTGGGCATTGGGCTTTTGCCTGAGTTCCGCCACCAAGGCCTCGGTCGCAAGCTCATGGAGGCAGCCATTGCAAGGAGCTGGGCTGTTGGCCTCACACGCATAGAGCTCAACGTACGAGAAGACAATCACAACGCCAAGGCTCTCTACGAAAGGCTCGGCTTCGAGACGGAAGGTCTGCGTCGCAAAGCCAGCGTTATTGGCAACGAAGTACACAACGTCTGGGCGATGTCACTGCTCCGATAGCATGGCGTCTAACCCTTCCATCCAGAGGACGTCGCCCGGCAAGCCGGGCGCCGCCTCTCATGTCAAACGTTAGGCGGCGCAACAAGCGTTTTCGAGAACCAACCTTTTGGAAGCTAGCCATGAAAAGACTACTAGTGGCCGCTGTCGTCCTTCAACTTCTGGCAGGCTGTCAGGCAATACGAGACTCGATCGCTCCTCCGGGAGAGATGGGTAGCAACGGAAGGGTCAACAAGTGCAACGACTGGAGCACGAACCCTCAAGCTTGTGGAGAGGCACGCTACAACGCACCGCGTGTTGCCAAGATCAATCTCGGTCAAAGCCTCGCTGAAGTTCGTCAAATAATGGGTCGAGACCCGGAGCAAAGATCGCTCCGCGAAGAGGGTGGCCAAGCTATCGAAGAGTGGCAGTACCTGACAGACTACAAGCAATCCATCACCTCTGTCATCTCGTTCAAGAACGGCAAGGTCAGTTCCCTTCAAGCAGTACGCAAGTAGCCCTCAACATGAAGGCGCCGCCTAACCCTTCCATCGAGAGGACGTCACAAGGGCTACGCCCTTGCGCCGCCTCTCATGTCAAACGTTAGGCGCCTCATGTACGCATGCCCACACTGCAAGTTTGAAGGCATAGGCCTTTCCGCTAAGTGGCGCTCGTCTATTGCGTATCCAATCTCTTGCAGACACTGCCACAAACTCAGCCTAGTCCCGGTTGCGACCTCAAGCGGAATACTTGTGGCGTGCATTGTCGGCTACGTACTCATCGGTCTCGCCGCTGCACTCCTCAAGTCTGGGCCGGTGCTCTTACTCGGCGGTTTTGGAATCCTTTGCTTTTATGTGTGGCGCTGGCACAAGGCTGAACTTCTCCCAACTACGCCGAGAGGATCAGAACAAGCAAAGAAGGCAAACTGGCTACTTGGCTTGTACTTCGCCGTTCTAAGTCTGTTTCAGTAGGCGCCGAACGAATGCTTCTCGTATCAGCGGCCCATTCCAGATCTGCCTTCCGAGAGGCGCCTAACCCTTCCATCGAGAGGACCCGCCCCGGCAAGCCGGGGCGGGCCTCTCATGTCAAACGTTAGGCGCCGCACGGATTTCCAATCGCTTGTCGGATTGCCAAAATTACCGCCCTCGGCACAAGGACGAAGAGATCATCAAATGAAAGCGAATCTTCATGGGCTCCTAGTTCTTGCAGCACTCGTAAGCTGCTCCTCCGCGTTTGCGAACGAACCGATCAAGTGCTACGAAATGGCTTGGGGAAGCCGAGAAAAGCAGGGCCTCGGCCTAACCGCTGGACAGGCGGTAACGCTATGCAGCGGAACGACCGACGCTGCCAAAACGATTGAGTGCTTTGTAAGGGCCTGGGCACACCGAGACGATGGTGGCCTGGGGCTAACTGCCGGCCAAGCCATTACGCTCTGCAAGTCCAACTCGCTGCCATAAGCTTCACGACTAGGCGGCCCCGACTTATGCAGGCTCTCATGTGCTTCGTAGCTAGCCTTCGGGCATACCGGGCCAAAAGCTCCTACGTTCAGGGCGAGGCGGCGCCTAACCCTTCCATCGACAGGACGTGCCCCGGCGAGCCGGGTCACGCCTCTCATGTCAAACGTTAGAGCGCATTTATGCAACGCCGCACCATCCTCTGGTTCCTCCTCGCTTCGGTCGGGTCCTTTGCACTCGGCGCTGCTGTTTGCTTTTGGTTCGCTTTTGCCTACTTCAGCTCGTACGTTGACGGGTTAGCAGACCGCTCCCTTGCTGATCGAACGCTGATCCTTCAGAGTCTTCGTGAAGGCAACTCAAAGTTTGTTGAGCAACACGCAGAGTCAACCGCCTGGACACAGATAGTGCTCATTGGCAATCGCAGCCAAAGCGGCAGGCCAATCAGCCGCGAGGCAAAAGAAGCAATCAAATACCACTGCGACCATTTCCTGAAGGTCAAGGACTCAATCGGCGAAGGTTTGGCCAAGCACCATGAGGCTTGGTGCGTCCAGCTTTCCAAATAGGCGCCAAGAATGCGCTCTAACCCTTCCATCGAGAGGACATGCCCCGGCAAGCCGGGTCATGCCTCTCATGTCAAACGTTAGACCGCATTTGGTTCGATGCTTCGATACGCTTCTCTTCTCTTTGCCGCGCTCAGCGGGCTATCGGTTCAAGCGGCAGGCGCGGAGAGCCAGTGCTACGGCACAGTCAGCAACGGGCGCATCGAAAACAGCGTGAAGCTGCCAGAAAGTGGAAAGAACTTCAGCGCCTACAGTTCTCTAGGCACAACCGCCGGTCGAAC